>JAYTBY010000502.1:0-3472 GCA_043736755.1 Planctomycetota bacterium
GTCGAGAACCGGCCGCCCGGCGGGGTGAAAACCGTCGGGCCTGACGAGCCGTATGTGAACAGCACAAGTACGGTTCTGTGGGAGGCGCCCTCGGCAACGGGGGCGCCTACCCGATCCGGCGTGTCTTTTCTCGCCGATCCGATCAGGGATTCTTGCGCGACCGTTCCGCTTCGCACGCGCTGATCAAGTCGAAGGCCTTCCTCACGTCGGCACTGTCGTAGCCCTGCGGTGAGAGCGCGATGAAGCGTTCGGCGTCTGCGATGGCCTTGTCCCAATTCCCGAGATCGCGCTGCACGACTGCGCGCAACGCATGCAGGTCGGGGCGATCCGGCGCGAGTCCGATGCCGGTGTCGAGCTGGCTCATCGCCTGGTCCTTGCGGCCGAGTCCGTATTCCGTGCGCGCCGCGTGGATCCGCGTCGCGACTTCGAGGCTGACATTGAGAGCGATCCGCTCGCGAATCTCCTTCTCCTCGCGCTCGCCCTGGACGCGCTTCAGTTGCTGTTCCCAAAACCCACGGTCGATCTGCAGTTCCGCGAGCATCGACGCGGAGCGGGCCAAGCTCGCCTCGGGTTGGCCGAGCAGCGCCTCGACGCGCATGAGTCCATTCAGTGCGTCGAGGTTGGCCCTTTGGATCTCGAGCGTGTGCTCGAACCAAGTTGCGGATTCTGTCCACAGCGCGACGCTGCGCTCCTTGAGTTGCTGCGCGCGCTGTTTCGGATCCGCGGACTCCGTGATGCGCTTTCCGCTGTCGACCGCCTCGGAGGCCTCGGCGTTCGCGACACCTTGTCGTTCGAGCGAGGTTGCGAGGCCGAGGGACGCGCGGTAGTCGCCCTCGTCGACGATGGAGCGGAACACTTGCTCCGCGCGCAGCACGTCCTCGGTCGTTCCGCGCCGCTGTAGGCTCCACCCGAGGATGAGCTTGATCTTTTCGTTGTCGTGATCGAGCTCGAGTGCCTTGAGCGCTTGCCCGACCGCGCGGTCGTGATCACCGAGCTGGTAGTACGACTCGGCCGTGTTCGTATAGATCTCGAGCAGCTGGTCCTCGCGTTCGTCCTCGGCGGTCTGGCACGACGGGAGGAGGATGACCACCGCGGCGGCGAACGTTGTCGATGCGGTGAATGTCATCGATGCGCTGAGCATCGTCGATGCGCTGAGCATCGTCGAGAACAGCGCGCTCGCGGCGAGGGGACGTCGGGGAGAGGAACGTCGGTCGTTCGTGCAGTGCAGCATGGGGGAACCAGGGTAACGCGAAGCTGTTCAACCAGCAGGCGGGCGGTGCGTGCGCAATAGACGCTGCAAACGTTCCGGTTGCAGTCGGAGTTCGAGGATTCGACCGCCGGAGAGCGTCACCAGCCCGGGTTTCGCACCGCGCGGCTTGTGGACTTCCTTGCGCCGCGCGACGTGCACGCGCGCCTTCGTGGCGCCGGCGATCGGCGAGAAGTGCACGGCGAGGTGCGCGGCGTCGAGGAGTTCCTCACTGTGCGGCTCGGCGCCCTTTTCGACGACGAGCACGACGTGGCTGCCGGGCGCGTCAGCCGTGTGCAACCACACGTCGTTGCCGCGCGCGTGGTGGAACGTGAGGTCGTCGTTGTCGCGCGCGTTGCGCCCGACGCGGATCTCGGTGCCCGCGAAGCCTTCAAAGGTCTTGTAGGGGAGCCGTGGCGCGACCTTCTCCTGTCGCCCGTCCACCGTCGACTGTGGCGCGTCGAGGATCTGGCAGCCGATCGCATCGGCTTCGAGCGCCGCGAGATCGGCGCCGTCCTGACGCGCGGCGGCGACGAGCGTTGCGAGTGCCTCGATGCGCGTCGTGACGAGCGCGATCTCGCCCGCGACGGCGTCGCGACTGCGCTCCAGCTTCTTGGCCTTCTCGAACAGGCGTTCCAAGTTCTCGCGCGGCGACAGCTTCGGATCGAGCGTGATGCGACGCGGCGCGAGATCGGGATCGTAGAGGTCGTCGACGACGATCTCCTTCGCGCCGCGCGTGACGCGGGCGAGGTTGGCTTTCACGAGCTCACCGTCCTGCTGCACGCGCTCGGCCTCGTCGGCTGCGGTGCGACGCTTCTCGAGACCTGCGAGAAGCGAGCGCGCGTTCTTCAACTTGCGCTCGGCGCGCTCGAGCAAGTTGCGCGCGACGTCGTCGTGCCGCGCGCGTTCGGCTTGTGAACCTAGCGCGTTCTCGATGATCCACGAGAGAGGTGCGAGGTCCACTGGCGCGCTGCGCTGCAGAGGTGCCTCCGCGTTCGGCGCTGGAAACACCGTACGAATCGATGGTTCGTCGGCGCCGGCTGCGCGACCGGGCGGCGGAACGTACGGCGCACCGACGACGAGTCGCGGATCGGCCTTCTCCTTGGGCGCCGGCACGAGCACGCACAAGACGCGGTCGCTGTTCCCGAGCAACACCAGGTTCGCGTGTCGACCCACGAGCTCGGCGATCAACGTGCGCGCTTCGCCCGACTCCGTACGGAACGCGAGTGCCACGATCCTGTCGCCAGCGACCTGTGTGATGTCACGCAACGTCGCACCGCGCAGCTCGCGCTCGACGTCGCGGAAGAACGGACCGACCGGGCCTTCGTGGCGCTCGAAGCGTGAGCGCTGCGCGTGGATGCGCGGTGCGTCGCCGCCCGCGGAGACGCGCACGCGCCAATCCGGCGGACCGTCGGTGCTGCGGCCGAACACGAGCAGCAAGTCGCGCGGCGGTGAAGGGAGCGCCTCGCGCAGCAGCAAGCCGCGTACGAGAGGAGCGAGCTCCAGGACGAGCTCGCCCACGTGCCGCGCGCCGAGACGCAGGTCGTGCGTCAGCGCAGCTCTTCCTCGACGCTGTAGACCCACGGTTGGGTCACCGGCGTCCAGTTCACGAGCTGACCGGGCGCGCCGAAGAACAGCGCCAGTTCCTTGGCGGCCGCGTCCGGACTGTCCGAACCGTGCACGAGGTTGTTCGAGAAGCTCATCCCGAGGTCTCCGCGGATCGTGCCCGGCGTCGCCTGGCGCGAGTTCGTCTTGCCCATCAGGCCGCGCACGACTTCGATCGCGTCCTTGCCCTCGAGTGCGATCGCCACGACGGGCCCACTGCCCATGAACTTCACGAGGTTGCCGAAGAACGGGCGCTCCTTGTGGGCCTCGTAGTGCTTCTCGAGGGTGGCCTTCGAGTACTGGCGCATCTCGAGGCCGGCGATCTGCAGGCCCTTGGCCTCGAAACGGCGCAGGACTTCGCCGACGAGTCCGCGTTGGACGCAGTCGGGCTTCAGGAGGACGAGGGTCCGTTCGAGCATGGCGGAATAGGGGATCGCGGGATCCGTGGGGTCTTCGAAAAAAGGCCGAGGAGAGTAGCCGTTTCGGCGATTCGGCTCCAGCGTGGAAAGACCCGCCCGCGGACACCCCATTTCTCTTCGTCGATCGTTGACTCAGGGCCCTCGATCCCTACATTCTTTGCCCTCGAACTCTGGCTTTTCGCGCCGTCCACTCGGCCGCGCG
>JAYTBY010000503.1:0-1521 GCA_043736755.1 Planctomycetota bacterium
GCGCTCGACGCGCACTACACGGATATCGCAGTCCTACCTGACGATTCGGTCGCCGTCGCCTTCCAGGATCGCGCTACGACGCCGCCCGATCGAATGAGCGTCGTCCGGTGGGACGGCGCTGCGTGGAGCCCGGTCAGTGGCGACGGAGTCAGCCTGGGGATCTCGGCGTATTCGTCGCTCGTCGCCGCACGCGACGGGCGTCTCTTCGCGGGCTTCACGGACAGCGCGTATGGCGCGAAAGCGTGTGTGCGCGCGTGGCGACCGACGACGAATGGCTGGTACCCGATCGGCGAGCAGGGTTTCACGCCTGATATCCCCAACAACCTGGTGCTGCGCGTCGCGCCGGACGGCACGCCCTACGTCGCCTACTACGTGTGGAGCACGCGCATCATCGTCCGCCGCTTCGACGGAGTCGCGTGGTCGGCGGTCGGCACCGAGGTCGACGGCAGCGATGTGCCGACGGTCGACACCGAAGGCTGGCGCCAATGGCTCGGCTTCGAAATCGACTCGGCCGGGCGCCCGATCGTCGCGTACCAAGCGCTGAACCGCGGACGCAAAGCGGTAGTCAAGCGCTTCGAAACATCTTCCGGCGCGTGGGAACCTCTGGGAATCGAGGGGTTCACGCCCGGTGCCGCTGACTACCTGTCCCTCGCCCTCGCACCCGATGGAACGCCCTACGTCGCGTTCCGCGACGGGGTCACGGGACGGGCGACCGTCATGGTCTGTCACTGAGCCGTGCGTCTCTTCATCGGGTAACCTTCTCGGCCCCGATGACGACCCAGGCGCCCGTTCGCACCCACTGTCCGACCTGCGGGGCGAAGCTCTACCGCACGGACTTGTCCCTGTGCGCTTACTGCGCCACGCCGCTCGCAATCGACGACGCGCCCGGCCGCATCGACGACGAGACGATTCAACGTCTGAAGCGTTTGCGCGATCACAAGAGCTTCCCGGCTGCGATGGAGTTCACACCGCTGGACCGCGAAGCCGAGGTCGAGCGCGGACGTCGACTCACGATCGGTTCCATCCTGCTGCTCGTCGCGGTGGCCCCCGGGGCAGTCCTCGTGTGGTCGCTCGTGCAAGGCGGGACGTGGATTCCGTGGGCCGCGGCGACGGCGGTGCCGGCGCTCGCAGGGATCGCGGTTCTCGCGACGCGCGCGGGCGTGCGCGCGGCGGCCGAGACGCGCCCCATGCTGCGTCGACCGGCGATGGTCGGCATCCGTCGCAGCGAGACGGACGCGGTGATCGGCGGGACCACGTACTACTTCACGCTGCGCTTCGACGACGGTTCCGAGGGCGAGTTCCTGTGGCCCGGTCAAGGAACCGCGTACGACCCGCTCTCGAACGGCTACACAGGCGTCGCGTACACGCGCGGCCCGAAGCTCGTCGACTTCCGTCGGCTCACTTGAGTCCGCGCAGCTCGGGCCAGGCGCGCTGCGCCGTGAAGTAGACGAGTGCCGCGGCGATGGGCAGGCGCAGCAAGTAGAGCGGCGCAAAGCCGGCCCAGGTCTCGAGCGCCAACTC
>JAYTBY010000504.1:0-7572 GCA_043736755.1 Planctomycetota bacterium
AGTCGGCGCCGACCGGATAGCTCGATGCGCCGGCAGCGTTCGTCTTCGTCCCGAGTCGGATCACGGAACCGGCTGCGCAACGCAGGCCATCGCCGAACACGGCGCCCGCTCCCGCGGCTTGTTGTGTCGTGCCTTGGAAGTACAAGGCCGAGCTGTTCGGCATCGCCGATCCCGCAAGGGAAATCGTGTCGGCCGAAACGCTGGGGATGCCGCTGCCGACGAGCTTGCCGCCGGTGCCCAGCGAACTCAGGCAACCCGCACCGGCGCCCGGCGCGCTGGCGTTCGCGCACGGGCAGGCGGTGCCCGACCCATCGCCGAAGCAGAAGCCGACGCCCGGATCGGAGTTGACCGTGACGGTGCCGACCATCCCCGAGAGGAAGTGCGGCGAGCAGAAGTAGTTGTAGACGCCGCCCGGGCGCGGGTTCGCGGCGATGAACGCGGGCGTGAACACGAAACTGAACTGCGGCATCGCCGAATTCAGCGGCGAGGTCCAAGCCTCGTTGCCGTTGATCACGCCGTCCGTGCCTTCGGTGACCGTGTGGCTGAAGGAGGTCCAGTTCCAACGCACGGTGTCGCCGACCTGGATGGTCACGTTCTGCGGGGTGAACCCGAAACCGGATTGCGTGACGTCGACGATGCTGGCGCGAGCGCTGCTGGCGAGCAGGGCGAGAGCGAAGAGGGGGACGAGGCGCATGACGGCTGGATTCTCGGGTTCGATGAAGGGACTAGTCTGAGTGTACGCCGCCCTGCAGCGGGAGCGTCCTCATGCAAGTAAGCGCGATCTCTGGACTTTCGTGGCGCGAAAAAAGTGCCTGATGACGGCCGAAATCAGCCGGGGAACCGTCGGTAGCCCGTGGGGCGACTGCGGAGCGCGCGCACGGTGACTGGCCGAGGCAGCGGCCCGCTACTTCTTGCCGCCGAACACGCCCTTCAATCCGTCGAGAGCCTTCCCGGCTTCTTCGACGCTCGTGCCGAGGCTGTCTTGGAGCAGCGTGTCGAGACCCGCCCTGGCCTTGGCGATGTCGGCGCGCAGATCGCGGGCCAGGTCCTCGGGAAAGATCCCCGCGCCCGCGGCCAAGCTCGAATCGAGCGCCGCCTGGATGATGGCCGAGAGAAGCTTCCCGACGAGTTCTTGAGTCGGGCCGTCGCTACGGAAGTCCTTGATCTCGATCCGCGGCACGGTCACGCGCAACGGGCCCTTCGCGATCGGCATGTCGGCCAGCACCAGTTCCGCGGACACGTCGTTCAACACGATCGTGTCGACGACGAGCTTGCGCGTCGGCCCGGACTCCGAGGTCGTCGGGGCGCTCGCGTCTCCCTGCGAACCGCTGTGGTTCACGATCCGCATGAAGTTCGTCCCCGACGCGTTGCGCTCGATGCGCAGCGCGAGGCCGTCGAGCGCGATCTCGCGCAAGTGGATCTCGTCCGAGAGGAGCGAGCGCGTGTCCCAGTCGGCTCTCGCGGCGCGCAGGACGAAGCAGGGCTCGGCGCTGAAACCGGGCGGGTTCGCGAGGCTCAGGCCCGAGAGTTCGAGCTTCCCGCCGACGAGAGCGGCGGACACGTCGTCGACGCGCGTGTCGACCCCGGTCGCCCAACTCCCGCCGCTCTGGATGGCCGCTCGGACGACGCTGTCTTGGAAGATCCAGACGAGGCCGATCGCGAGGACGAGGAGGAGGAGGAGGCCGATACCGAGACGTACGACGAGGCGCATAGCGACCGAGTGTACGGTGCGGGCTCGTGCGTGCCGCGGCCGCAGAGAGGAACGCTCGCGGACGCGATCGAGGCGAGGCGCGATCGGTCCTACGCTTCGATCGGATCGCGGTCGGCGGCGAGCAGCCCGCCCAGCGAGCCTAGCCGTGCTGCTGATCTTGGGGCGCGAGACGCCGAGCTGTCGCCTGCGCTGGGCGCTCGAGCTACTGCCCGCGAGCTACTGCCTGCGAGCTACTGCCTGCGAGCTACTGCCCGCGAGCTACTGCCTGCGCTGGGCGGCCGAGCTACTGCGGCCGAGCTACTGCGGCCGACGTTACTGCGCGCAGTCTACGGACAGAACTGCACGTGGATCGCGTTCGTGATCGCGGTCCCGCCCGGTACGCCGCGGTCGCGGAAGAACGCTTGGTAGTTCGTCGAGGTCCCGATCATGCCCGGCGCGAGTGCGATCGGGAGCAGCGCTTGGCCGGTGCTGTCGAGCGTGAAGCTCGCGATCTGCGTGATCGGACCGCCGAGGAGCAGCGTGCCGCCTTGGAAGGGGACGCTCGCCGAACCCGGAGCTGCGCGCAGCGCGCCGTACGATCGCGGCAGTCCGTTGCGGACGACCGCGGCGAAACCGACTCCACTGACGCTCGGAACTCCCGACCACGCGAGGCCCGGCGTGCGTCCGTTCGAGAGACGCTTCGAGACGCCGTATTGGATCGGCGGCACGCACGTGTTCGAACCGATCGAGATCGTGGTCGAGCCCTTCAGGATCGGTGCGCTCTTCCCGTGCGCGACCCACTGGGCGTAGGCGACCAAGCCGGCGTTGTTCGTGACGTTCGAGTCGCGCAGGAACTCGATGTACTCCTTCGTCGTCGTCTGGTGGAACACCTCGACGAGCGCCGTCACGGCACCCGGCGGAATCGCGAAGCTCGAGTCGTCCCAGTACTGCTCTTCGGCGTAGGAGTGCCCGACCGGCTCCGCATCGACCGCATCGAAGCCCGCGTTCGTGAAACCGCGCGGCGGGATGCGGTTGTCGGACACGGTCTGGTTGTTCAGCACGAAGTGGAACGACTTGCCGACGGGCAACCCGGTCGCTGCCGCTTGCGCCGCGTCGAGTCCCTGTTCGATCTCGTACACCGTCGTGTCGTTCGTCGTCAGCGTGGCGGTCGCGCCGTCGTAGGCACCGCGCTCGGCGATGACCGAATCGAACGAGTCCTTGAACACGACGTGGATCCACATGCGGCGACCTTCGCCGTAGCCCGTGGGCAGCTTGTGGCCGGTCTGGTTCACGAGGCGTACGCGCAGTTGGCCGGGATTCGTCCAGGCTTGCACGTCGACCGCGTCGCGCTGCATCTCCACGGTGCGATCGAAGGAGTCCTGAACGGACTGCCCCGTGAGCCCCGTCTCGATGTCCGGATACAAAGCGCGCACCGCGCGCAGCACCCAGGAGTTCACGCCGTTGAAGTTGTGCTGCGGCAGATCGTTGCGGATCACCGGGCCGAGCACCGGTTGGCACGCGCCACCGGTGACGTCGGGCATGTGGCAATCCTGGCAGCTCGAGTAGGCCGTCAAGTTTCCGCCGAAACGCGCCTGCATCTCGACCGGCGCGTCCGCGAACTGGCTCTGCTCCCACTCGCTGTACGTGCGTTCGATCGGGAACTCTTCGAGCTTCTGGTGCGTCGGATGCGGCGCATCGAGCGCATTCAACGCGTAGCTCTGGTCGGGTTGCTTCGTGAGCGTCGGATTCGACAGCTCGTGGCACGCCCCGCACTGGATCGATTCCTGGTGGTAGGGCGACTGCAGCCACTCGTGAAAGAAGAAGCTCGGCCCGAGATCGAAGGGACCGCGACGACGATCGAGCGGATCGATCACGTACTGACCATTGTTCGGCGTCGGTGGAAGTCCACCGCGACCCGCGACTTGGTCGAGGATGCGCGCGTCGGCCGCCGGATTCGCTCCGTCCGGGAACGGGTCGACCATGCGGTGACATAGGTTGCAGGTGACGCCGTCGAGGTCGCCCAAGTTGTGGTCGAGCGCGGAACCGTCCGCCGGCACGCTGCGCCCGTCGAGCCACGCGCCCGGTGCGTGACAGCGCAGACACCATTCGCCGGAATGCGCGGCGTCTTGGTTTGCGACGGCGAGCGCCGCGTAGAAAACCGGATCGCGTCCCGCTTGGCCCATCATCGACGCGGCCCAGGGCTCGTACGGCTCGTTCTGCGGATCGAAACCGCTGTGACAGCCCGTGCAGGTGCCCGATGTCGCGATGTTCTGGAGCAACTCACCCGGTTGCGTACCGGGCTGGCGGAAGTCGTTGAGCGTCGTCGGGACCTGAGTCTGGACGACGGCGCCAGCGGTCAGTGCGCCGAGAGCCACGACGAGAGCCGAGAGGGCGTAGGGGCGAAGTGCCAAGGGTGCTCGATCCTGGTGCAGCGGAGAGAGGTCGTGACGAGGCCCACGCGCGCGGGGCCCTCCGAATGCGCCGTGCCGAACAGGCGGCGGCGACCGGATTGAATCCTCCCTCGGAACCGCCAGTTGGTCAAGGTCGCAAACTCGCATCGCGCAAGCCTTTCCGGTGCTGCGTGTCCATTTTTTCGAAGTCACCCGCGACCGCGGAGGGTGTCGAGCGGTCTCCCGGGTGCACGCGCTTCCAGGGAGCGCACGGCGCGTGCCTCCGCGAACCCGCGCTCCACGAGAGTTTCGACCCATGCACGCACGGAATCCTGTCCGCCCCCTCCTCGTCGCCGCGCTGATCGCCGCGCCGGCTACCGCGACGACGCTGTTCCAAGGCCCGGCGCTCTTCCAAAGCCCGGCGCTCTTCCAAGGCCCGAGCGTCGCGCTGGCAACGCGCGGCGAGGCCGCACTCGAAGTCTCCGGACTCGGGGCGTCCGCGCTGCTTTCCATCCCGCAGAGCGGCCAAGTGGTGATCACGGAGATCATGAAGGACCCGAACAGCGTGTCCGACACGCGTGGGGAGTACTTCGAAGTCTGGAACGCACTCCCGTGGCGCGTGAACCTCGAGGGTTGGACGATCTCCGACGACTCCGGCGCGAGCCACGTGATCTCGACCGGTGGCGCGGGCCTGCGCATGGGACCGGGGAGGTACCTGATCCTGGGCAACAGCTCGGATCCGGCGTTGAACGGCGGCGTTCAGGTCGACTACGCGTGGAGCTCGTTCTCGCTCGGCAACGGCGCGGATCAGATCCAGCTCACGAAGCCCGACGGCACGGTCGTGGATCGCGTCGCCTACGACGATGGCATGTTGTGGCCGGATCTGGCCGGTCGTTCGCTCTCGCTGCGCGCCAGCGGGCGCGATGTCACCGCGAACGACGATCCCGCGAACTGGTGCTCGTCCACGAGCGCGATCAGCGCGACGAACGCCGACATGGGCACGCCGCGCAGCGACAACGACGTCTGTCCCTGATCGCAGCGGTGGCGTGAGTGGCCGCCGGCGCGTGACCTTCCGCCGGCTAGGTCCCACGAACGAACCGAGGCCCGCACTCCGACCGCGGTAGCGGTCGGAGTGCAGGCCCCGAATTGGATCACGCGAACTACCGCGTGATCAGCGAGCGGCGTCGATCAGGCGCCCCAGACGATTTCCCAACCGTTCGTGAGGTTGAACGTGGAGGCGGTGCAGAAGGTGGCCGCGTTGCGGAACCAGCACTGGTACGTGCGCGAACCCGGCGTCGTGACCATTCCGCGGACGGACACCGAAAGGTCGGCGCCAACCGGGTATGCGCTCGCGCCAGCGACGTTCGTCTTCGTGCCGAGGCGGATGGTTCCGCCACCCGCGCAGCGCTTGCCGTCACCGAACGACGTGCCGTTGCCCGCCGGCGTGCCCGCCAGGATCGTGCCCTGGAAGTAGAGCGCGCTCGAGTTCGGCATCAGCGTGCCGTTGAGGACGATCGTGTCGCCCGCGAGGCTCGCCACGCCCGTCGCCGTCAACTTGCCGCCCGTACCGAGCGAGTGCAGACAGCCTTCGTTGTTCCCGGGCACACTGTCGTTGGCGCACGGGCAAGCGAGGCCGGTACCGTCACCGAAGCAGAAGGGCGCACCCGGCCCCGGAGCGACGCCGCAGTTGGGATTCGCCGCGCTCGGCGAGACGTCGATGTAGCCCGCCGTCGGAAGGAAGTCGAAGTCGAGCACGAGCGGGTTCCACAGCAACGGTGCGTCGCCGCACTTGACCAGACCGGCCGGCAGGAAAGCGCCGTCCATGTACACCGTCGCGCTGTCGAAGGTGACGTCGGTCAGTCCGCCATCCGAGAGCGCGAACTTCTCGACGATCGTGATCGCCGGGTCCGTCGTCAGCGACGTCACCGTGCCCATGCCGCCGATGCGGAGATCTTGGCCGACGTTCAGGAGCACACCCGCCGGGTTCGTCGTCTGGATGAAATAGAACGTGTTCGTGCCGTTCTCGAACAGGTTCGTGTTCACGGGCGTTCCCGTGCCATTGACGATCTGGTTGACTGCCGGCACGACGGTCGATGCGCCGGCCGTGTAGAGGCCATTGGCATCGAGGAAGCCCGCGGAGAGGTCGATGGCGACGTCGAGCGCGCCGAACGAGCTCGTCGAGTCGCCCTCGAGGATGAGGAACATGTAGCCGTTCAAGGAGGCGCCGGGCGTGCCGCGCACCTCGATGAACTCACGGTCGTCGGTGCCCGTGTGGCTGACGAATACTTCGTTGATCGTGACTTGTGCCGAAGCGGATGCGGCACAGAGCGCCAAGGCGGCGGTGAGGAAACGGATTTGACGGAGCATGTGCTGAGGGGTCCCCGGGGGTTCGGCTGGCCATCTGCACGGTCGGGGTCGGCCGCGACGGATGGTTTCCATGCCGGGCGGATGTCGAAACCCCGCGAGTCGAAGCGGGGAATCGTGCCGCGGCACGGATCGGGAGGCTCCTGAGGCCGACCGATCTGTGAAGTCTATCCGGGCCTCGCGGGCGCAGGGAGTGCCCTCCCGGTTCCTGCGCACGATTGATCCGGGCCGAACCGCACGTTCACACCCGTGGGGCGCGCCGGCCCGTGCCTCCGAGCAACCAGGGACTCGCTCCCGAGGTGCCCGCCGCAGGCACCCTAGCGTTGCGGTGCGGGCACCAGGAGCACCCCGTCGGGGCAATCCAACTCCAGCGGGTCGGTCACGACGCGCTCGGGCTGTCCCGGACAGACGAAGCCCCAGCGGGGCTCGACCGCCTCGCCGCCGCCGGCGTACCCGAGACCCTCTAGGATCGCGCGCGCCGCGGTCTGATCGACACCGCTCGCGGAAGCGTCGTGGCACGGCGACGTGACCCACGCACCATGCCGTGCCAAGAGCTTCTGGAGTCGCAGGACCTGATCGGGTGAGTCGTCCAGCCGGTTCGCGAGCTCCCGCGGATCCGCATCGAGGTGATAGAGCTCGCTCGCCTCGGGATGGAGCGGACGCCACACGAGCTTCCATCCGCCGTCGACGACCGCGTAGAGGAAGTCGTCCTGAGGTCGGCTCTTCAACATGGCCGCGTTCAAGTCGTAGCCGTTCACTTGATCCGCGAACGCGCTGCGCGGCGGATCGGGACGACCTTCGAGCAGGGGACGCAACGTGCGACCCGACATCGCGCGTGGCGGCGTGACGCCGACGTAGTCGAGCACGGTCGGTGCGATGTCGATCGTGCTGACCGTATCCGCGACCGCGGCGGTCGACGCAACTCCAGGAAGGCGCACCAAGAGCGGCACGCGGATCTGCTCTTGGTAGAGGATGCGGTGGAACGCCCAGCCGTGATCGCCGAGTCCTTCGCCGTGGTCCGCGACGACGACGACGAGCGTGCGCTCCCATTCACCAGATGCGCGCAGCGCGTCGAAGAGACGCCCGATCTGCTCGTCGACGTAGCTGACCTCCGCGCCGTAGAGCTCG
>JAYTBY010000505.1:0-3464 GCA_043736755.1 Planctomycetota bacterium
TCGAGCCACTTGGCGAGCGTCATGGCGTTCTCGCAGTGCCGATCCATGCGCACGTGCAGCGTTTTCGTGCCGCGCATGACGAGGAACATGTCGAACGGACCGGGCGTGCCGCCGACCGCGTTCTGGAAGAACGAGAGCTCCTTGCGCAACGTCGCGTCGTTCCCGATCAGCGCACCGGCGACGACGTCGCTGTGTCCGCCGAGGTACTTCGTCAGCGAATGGAGAACGAGGTCCGCGCCCAGCTCGAGCGGCCGTTGCAGGTACGGCGTCGCGAACGTGTTGTCCACGATCACGAGCTTCTGCTTCGCATGCGCGATCTTCGCGACCGCGGCGATGTCCGTGATGCGCAGCAGCGGATTCGTCGGCGTCTCGAGGTAGACATACTTCGTCGCCGGCTCGATCGCGCGCTCGACCGCGGAGGCGTTGGCCGTGTCGACGTAGCTGAAGCGGATGCCGTAGCGCTCGAAGACCTTCGTGAAAATGCGGTACGTGCCGCCGTAGAGATCGTTGCCGGCGACGACGTGGTCGCCAGGGACGAGCCGATCCATCAGCCCATTCGTCGCCGCGAGTCCCGACGCGAAGCCGAGCGCCCACGCGCCGCCCTCGAGGCTCGCGAGGTTCTCCTCGAGCGCGGTGCGCGTCGGGTTGCTCGTGCGCGAGTACTCGTACCCGCCGCGCGGCACCGCCGGCGCGTCCTGCTTGTACGTGCTCGTCAAGTAGACGGGCGTCATGACCGCACCGTTGCGCGGATCGGGTTCCTGCCCAGCGTGGATCGCGCGTGTCTCGAAGCGGGTCTTGTGCGGGTCGATGTCGCTCATGGGAGAGAGCGTACCGCACCGACCGCGCTCGATCCCGGGGGGGGCCAGCGATCAGGACATCAGGCGCCGGACCAGGTCTGCTGCGTTCACCACCTCGACCGCGAGTTCGCCCGCCTTGCGACGGAACGGCCGGTCGACATCGTGAGCGACCACGTACGCGGTCGCCTTCGGATACCGCTTGCCGAACACCGTCAGGCCGCCCGGCTCGAAGTGATCGGCGGACCACTTGCACTCGATCGCGATAGGCTGTTTACCGCGACGAGCGAGCACGAAGTCGACCTCGTGACCTTGCTTGTCGCGCCAATAGCGGATGTCGCGCGTCTGCAGGTTCGCGTGGATCTCGTTCAGGACGTAGTGCTCCCACAGCGTCCCGAGATCGTCCTTCCGCGGCGTGTCCCAACCGCGCACGTGGCTCACGAAGCCCGTGTCGAAGCCGAAGACCTTGGGCGCAGAAATGATCTCGCTCGACTTGTTGGTCGTGAAGGGACGGATGACGTGCGCGACGCTCGTCGCCTCGAGCACGGAGAGGTAGTTCGAGATCGTCGTCCGGCTGACTTCACACGGAGTGGCGAAGCGCGTGGCCTCGAAGATGCCGCCGCTCGCGGCCAGGACGAGCTCCGTGAAGCGCAGGAACGAGTGCCTGCGCTCGATCCGGAACAGCTCCTGGATGTCCTTCGACCAGTAGTCGTCCAGCCACCCCTGGAACTCGCGCTCGGGGAACGTCTCGGCCAACAGGAACGGCGGCAGCCCGCCGCGGTGCAGTCGTTGTTCCAGGCTACCCACGCCGAGTGGTTTCGAATCGGCCTGGATCGCCGGCGTGAGCCACAGCGTGTTCTTCCGGTCGGTGAGCGAGTCCCGGAACTTCCGTGTCGCCGCGAGCGTGGACGAACAGGTGGCCAAGACGTGCACGTCGGGAAAGTGATCCGCGGCGATCTTCAGGAGCTCGGATGGGTTCGCGAGCCGGTGGATCTCGTCGAGCACGACACGCCTACCCCGGAGGGACTCCAGGAACGCCTCGGGATCCGACATCGGACGGCGCTGACGCGGGAGCTCGCAGTCGAAGTACTCGACATCGGGGAGGGACCGGCACAGCGTCGTCTTGCCCACGCGGCGCACGCGGTGGAGCCACAGGACGGAGCGTTCGGTCCAGGCGCGCTCGACCTTCTCGATCCAGAACGGGCGTGACTGCATGCAAGCGGGGTTGCGTATGGTTCAACCAAGCGCAACCCTGCTTGCGTTTGGCCGGGCGGGGCTGCGCCACGAGAGCCAAGTCGTGCGCCGAAACGGGGCCAGATACGACTCCGCCGCGTTCGTCGACGGCGGTCGGTGGCGTCGCGGAATGACGAAGGTGGAGGCGTGATGCCCAGCTCCGTTCGGGTGGCCAAGAGGAGCTGGTGCTGGACCGCATTCGACCCGTTCGGTGCGATCGCTCCGACGAGAGTTCAGCGCACCTGGTTCGCGGGGACCAGCCGCCAGCCCGGAACACGCGAGTAGTACTGGAAGGTGTCCACCTCGAACGTCCACGTCGTCGTCGGCACCTCCAGAGTCCACTCCCGCCCGGGTCCGCGGGACAACGAAAACGTTGGATTGGGCCGATAGCCCGTCTCGGGTAACCGAGCGAGGTATCGAGGCACCAGTGCCTCCAGACTTGGTGGCGAGAAATCCTCGTCGCGCTCGAACGTGCGAATCGCTTGCACCAGAGGTGCGGAATTCGACTCCAGCGCGGCTAGGTACCGTTCGCGGTACACGTGAGGTTCGATCGCGAAAGCGAGCAACGTGGCCAGGAGCGATCCGCCGATCCACCAACCCGTTCGCGACCGGCTCCAGGCTGCCCGCGTGGGGTCGTGCTGCGTAGGAGTGCCATCAGGTTCCACCGCCGCCATGATCGGACCAGCCTAGCTCAACGTGAAAAGCTCGCGGCCGACTCGGTCTGGAACCGATTCGACAAGCGCGGTCTCGGGTACCGAGTCAGGGCCTTCTCATGGAAGGCTCGGAAGCGCGCGGCGGATCGAGAGTTCGAGGGGGAGCGGAAGCGCGAAGCGAGCGAGCCGGAGGTCGAGCACGGGCGGAGTCTAAGGTCTCTCGAACGGCCTCGGATTTCTCAGGCCAAATCACGAGCAAGGGGACTTCGTGTCCAGTCCGGCAAGCCTAGCGGCGTTCCAGCGACGGGATGATCAGGAGTAGACTTGTCTGACGTGCAATCACTCGGGACCAGGCCCTGACCCGTCAACGCCACGGCTCGCATCTGAAACGGACGGACCCTCGATGACAACCGACGAGATCCTCCGCGCGCAGCGCGCGGAGATCCTACGCATCGCTGCGCGGCACGGAGCACAGAACGTCCGCGTGTTCGGATCCGTCGCCCGCGGAGAGGACGACGAAGCAAGCGACATCGACCTGCTCGTGGATATGGAGCCAGGTCGGACGCTCTTCGATCTCGGAGGGCTGAACACGGACCTCGAAGCTCTCCTCCTGCGGCGGGTCGACCTCGTCACCGCTCGCGGGCTGCGTGCTCGCATTCGGGACCGCGTCTTGCGCGATGCGCGTCCGCTGTGAGGGATCCGAAGGAGCGGGTCCGTGACGTCCTCGAGGCGATCGCGAACATCGAGAAGTACGCCATTCGCGGAAGGAGCGCCTTCGAAGCGG
>JAYTBY010000506.1:0-7559 GCA_043736755.1 Planctomycetota bacterium
GGGATGATGGGCCACTACGCCGACGCCGTGCGCAAGGGCGGCAAGCCGCTGCAGCGCTGGCAGCTCGCGTACGACGAGGGTAGCCTCGCTGGCTGGGACGCGTCCGCCCAAGCCGTCTTCGCCGCGGACGGCAAGAACCTCCTCTCGAAGCTGGGCGACTACACGGAGAAGGGCTTCGAGTACCGCGTGCTGACCTTCGACACGACGACCTCGGGCGACTACTCGTTCGAGGCCGAAGTGCTGGCCGAGAAGGGCCAGGTGAACTTCTGCGGACTCGTGTTCGGCAAGAAGGACATCAACAACTTCCACGGGCTGATCTTGTTCCCGGGCAAGGTCGACACGGACGGCTCGCGCGAGGGCTTGGCCGACACGGGTTTCATCGACCTCGCCAGCTGCTACGGCGGCACGAACATCAAGACCTGGCGCCATAGCCCCGTGAAGACGACGGTCGAGCAGACGGGAGCGTCGCGCGACCAGGTGTGGCACAAGCTGCGCATCGACGTCGCCGGCAGCGTCGTGGACGCGTGGTTCGACGGCGACTACGTCACCACGCAGGACTTCGGCAGCGTCGACGTGCTGCGCGGCAGCTTCGGCATCATCGCGGGCCCGGGTTCGGCGCAGTACACGCGCATCCGCTTCCTGTCGCGTCCGCTCAACGATCCCGCGGCGAAGATCGATCGTGAGCTGCGCCTGGAGAAGCTGCAGACGACGAGCAACGGTCCGGTCGGCGGCAGCTACCTGGGCCTCGTGCCGCCCTTCCCGGAGACGACGCGCTGGGTCCAGGGCGAACGCAAGGCCTGGGACGAGCGGGGTCCGCGACCGCAGGTCCTCGTCTTGTGGAGCATCGCGCAGAACGAACTCGTGCCGATCGACGGGTGGCTGAACGAACTCTTCGCGAAGCACGCGCGCATCGGTCTCGAGTGCGTGATGGTCGGCAGCGCGAACGACGCGGACGCGCTGCAGAAGTACCTGGAAGATCACCCGATGCCGGGCGCGATCGCGGTCGATCGGCGCGACAAACCGGGCATCGGGAACACGTTCGAGAAGTTCTCCGTCGACAAGTTCAACCTGCCGCGCGTCCTGCTGCTCGACGTCGACGGCCGCGTCGTGTGGGAAGGCGATCCCGGCTTCTCCTCCACCGAACCGTGGGCGGAAGGCGTCGAGGCGTTCCTCGACGCACCGCTGGCCGAGCTCGTCACGCGCGGACGGCTCGAGGAGCTCGCGAAGTGGCTCGAGAGCTGGAAGGCAAAGGGCGCTGCAGCGCTGAAGGCGGGCGACCTCGCGACGGCGCTGCCCCTGATGCGCGCGGCGCGCGACTTCGATCCCGGGCGCACGCAGGCGATCGACGAGGCGCGCGACAAGCTCGATGCGATCGAAGCCGCGGTCGGCGCTCTGCAGACGACAGCCGCAGCCTTCGCGCGCGATGGAACCGAGCCGGCCATCCCGGTCCTCGCCGCCTACGCGCCGCTGCTCGAGAAGCCGATCGACAAGAACACGCAGGTCGTGCTGACGAAGCACCGCGACGGCCGGAACTCGCGCGAGTGGCAGGACGCGGTCAAGGTCTGCGAGAAGATCAAGGTCAACGCCAAGAAGGACGTGAAGCTCGCGCTCGCACGCGAACTGGTGGTCAAGCTCGCCGGCCAGGGCGGGCGCTTCTCGAAGGAACTCCATACTGACCTCAGGCCGGTGGTCGAGGCCGGCGACATCGAAGCGCTGAACAAGATCGCGGGAGAGGCGTCGCATCGGCCGATGCGCTGGCTCGTCGCGGAGTACCTGCGCTGGTGAGAGGCACGCGGCGCGATCCGTCCACCGATCGCGCCGATCCTCGACATCCAAGGAATGCGGGAGCTGTTGGCCAGAGGACTGGCCGTGGATTCAGAGCAACGGGGACTGCTGACGAGGCCGCCGGGCCGTTCGTGAAGGCTACGGCTGGCCTCCCCTCGACCTGGTGGCCGAGCAGCCTGTGTTGGAAGTGGCTACAGCGGCTTCGCGACTTCCACCACAGGCTGCAAGGCCCGAGGACTACGCTCGAACACTTGGCCTCAAGAGCAGGCGCACACGCGCGCCGGGCAGCGCCCCCATCCGCATCCCGCTGTCGAGTGTGCGGAAGATCCCGCGTTGCAGCCGCTGCGACATCGTCGGCGACGCCGCTTTGAAGAGGTGCGCAGGCAACGGCACGGATCGCTCGACGCGCTCGACCGTGAACCCGGCACGCTCGGCCAACGTACGCAGCGCGCGCAGGTCGAACTCGAGGATGTGATACGGGTAACCGCTGTCCGATCCGTCGAACTTCAAGAGCTTCAGCGTCTGCTCGCCGAGCAAGACACGCGGGACGAGCTTCTCCGCGGCGAGCATCAGGCGGAAGTACGGCGAGTTCACGTAGCTCGGGCAGATCACGATCAGGGCACCGTTGGGCCGCAGCAGTTCGCGCAGCTTCGTGAGCACTCCGACCGGATCCGTCACGTGCTCGAGCACGTTGTCCGCCAGCGCGATGTCGAAACTCGCTGGCCTGAACGGCGCTTCCTCGAGGAGTCCCTGGAAGACGGGCAGCCCGAGCTCTCGAATCGAGTACTCGGCGGCCGGCGGCGACAGCTCGACGCCCTGCACCTTCCATCCGCGACGACGCGCGGCCTCGAGGAAGAACCCGCCCGCGCTGCCGAGCTCGAACAGCGTGCCCTTCGAGATCCCGGTCTCGCGCTCGTACTGCGCGACAGTGTCCCCGTACTGCGCGATGAGCTCATCGCGTCGCGCGAAGTAGTTCTCCGTCTCGACACCGAGGTTGTAGCCGTCCGTGTAGTAGTCGGCGTCGTCGTACATGGCGCCGAGCGTCGCCCCGTCCGGACGCGGATCGACGTAGACCATCCCGCAGCGACAGCGCGTGAGGTCGAATTTCGTCGCACCGATCCGATACATCCCGGCGCGATAGGGGCGCGGATCGCCCGCGCCGCACACCACGCAGCGGACCTTCTCCGTGCGCACCGGGAACGTGCGTTCTGTGGCTACCTTCGTGCTCGGGGTCACGGACACCGTCGAATCCTATCCCGCGGACGGCACCGTTCCGCGGGCAGAGCGACGATGAAGCGCATAGGCCAGGCGGCCCGATCCCCGACGTCCAGAGCGGAAAGGCTTTCTCTCCCCCGCCGACGTCGCCGCGGGGACGCTGGGAGTTCACGGTCCCGAACCGAGGGTCCGGCTCGCGGCCGGACGCGTCGATCCCTGCGGCTCTGTGCCCGACGACCAAGCCGGGGTCGTTCTCGAGGATGAAGTCCGCGTCACGGCTTGACCGTTGGCAGAGACCCGAGCAAGAGACGCGTCATCTCGTCGAGATCGAGCACGTTCGGCACGCGCGCGTCGTTCGCGTTCAACGTGACGCTCTTCAGGTTCAGGTTCTCGGCGGCCTTCTTCGCGAGCAGGATGCGACCGCCGTCCGAATCGTAGAGCTCGTTCGAGAGGAGATCCGGCAAGCCCTGCGCCCACGCCAGCGCACGATCGCCTTCGGCCACGAGCCGGTCGAACTCGGCTTGCGCCTCGACACGGCGACGTCGGTCGTATTCCTTCGCTTCCTGCTCGAGAGACACGATGCGCGTTCGGCCTTCCGCGTACCGAGCTTGGATCACGGCGTCGCGCTCGGCGCGAATGCGCTTGTCGGATGCTTCGATCCGCACCTCTTGGAGCTTGATCTCCTCACGCGCCTCTTCGAGTTCCCGCTGCGCCGCCGTCATGAGCTCCTGCTGCGACAGGAGCTGCCTTTCCTGCAGTTTCAGTTCGTATTGCAGCGCGAACAGGAACTGCGTCACGAGCAACGACTCCGCTTCGACGTGGTACTCGGCGAGCAACACGTTGAGACGCGCCCGCGTCGCATCGCAGCGCGCGAGCCGCGCGTCCGTGTCGGCGTACTCGGTACTCGTGAGTGTGCCGAACTCCTCCAGGACGATCTTGCCCGTGGTCGCGCGCACGCGCTGGTGGAACGCCGTTCGCAGTCCATCGCGGACGAGCGCGTGTGCTTCGCCCGGCTTCACGCGGTACAGCAAGGACACCGCGAGATGACACACGTTCCCGTCCTTCGTGCGGACCTCGATCGGCGGGTGATCACCGCCCTCGCTCGCCCACGCGAAGTCGAGCACGAACGTGCGCCGCTCGACGTGGTGCCACGTCACGGCACCGCGCGGAGCGAAGTGGATGCCCGCCGGATGGTCGACGGCCACGATGCCCGCTCCGAAATTGTCCTGCCGCACCCCGATGAACCCAGCGGGCACGCGTTGGAACAAGAACCACCCCAGGCCGAGCGACAGCCCGGTGAACAGTGCGGTGAAGAGCGCGACGCGGCAGAGTGCGAAGAAACCCGCCATCCCGGTGCGCACGAACCGGCTCTTTGCGCCCACGAGGATGGCGGTGCAGATCCACCGCAGTCCGCGCCAGTACGCACGAGCGCACACGCCAGTCGCACGACCGATTGCTGCGAACCCGCGCTGGATACCGCGGACGCATGCGGCGAGGAACTCGCCCAAGGCTTGGAAAAAGGCACGCATGGTGTTGTCTCTAGAGCTTCGGGGTCGGTGTTTCGTATTCGACGCGCTGCGGCGCCGCATCGCGGCTGTACGGCACGATCTGGAACGCGATCCGACCGAGTCCGTCGACGAGGGCGGCGCGCACCGCCCCCGATCCGTGCGCCAAGAGCGCGTCGGCGCGCTTGCGCGCGTCCTCGGCTAGGCCGCGGTACTTCGTCGCGAGCACGGAGGCCTGCAGTTCCTTCTCCGCCTTCGCGATGCGACCCTGGCTCAACCGCTCGGCAAAGACGAGTTCGGCCTCGGACCGCGCGCGGGCCTTCTCCCGCTCCGCCCGGCCGATGTCCTGCGCCAGATTTCCTTGGAGCACCAGGAGTTCGGCGTCCTTCGATCGACGGACGTTGTCCTCGTGCAGTCGACCACGCTCCGCAAACGTGGCGATCTCTGCGCGCAACTTCTCCGACTCTTGGTTGGCGAGCTTGCGGCGATTGATCAAGTCCTCGTAGCCCTTGTCGAAAGCGGGCTTCGGCGAACTCACCTCGAGCACTTCGATGCCGTGGCGTTCGAGAGCTTTATTCATGCGCCCCATGCTGGCGCGTGTGGCCATCGCGACGGACTCCGGGCGCGCAGAGTCCCCGGCGACGAACCGACCGAACTCGTCACGCAGGATCGCGCGCGCGTGACAACGTAAGAACTCCTCCTTGAACGCATCACCGCCACCCGAGTCGTCGAGGACTTCGGCGGCGCGCTCGACGCGCAGCGCGTACTGCAGAGTCACCTCCTCGAACCAGAAACTCGATCCGTCACGCGCACGGATGAGCAATCGCGGAACGTGATTCACCGAGACGGCCGCATTGCCCTGGAACAGGAGCGCATTCGGACTCTTGTCCACGACGTGGACCTCCTGGAACCAGGGCCAATAGGCGCGGTACCCGGGCGTGTCCACGACTTGGGTTTCGCTCGACCACGCATCGAGGACGATGCCGACCTGATCGTCGCGGATCTCGGCGAGCCCAGAGTCGCTGCCGATGCGTCGCAAGCACTCGACCGCCGCGACGGGCGCGATCACGAGCGCGAAGATCACTTCGATCCAATGTCGCCGCCGTTTCGGTCTGGAAACCGAAATCGGTGGGTGCGTGAGTGCGATGTCGTCCTGGGTCATGGTTTCCTCTTTGGAACCGTGAACCGCCGCACGCGCACGATCCTCGGCAGCAAACACCAGGAAAATCAACCGTCCGTCGCCCTGGTCGTGCTTGCGCGGAGCAGGCGTGGTCGCCAACCTGCTCGCGTCGCAACGAAACCCAAGACACAGGCACACATGAGAACGATCCTCGCTTCCGTCATCACGCTCGTCGGCATCGCGCTCGCGGGCACGTTCCTTTCGGCCGCGAAGTCACCGACCGTCGTGGTCGCCGCGCCAGCCGCCGCCACGACGTACACCGTCGACACGGTTCACTCGGCGGTGATCTTCTCGACGACGCACATGAACACGAGCCGTGCCTACGGACGCTTCAACGACATCACCGGCACGTTCACGATCGACATGGAGAAGCCCGAGACTTCCAAGGTCGAGATAGAGATCAAGGTCGAGAGCGTGGACACGGCGAACAGCGGCCGCGACGACCACCTGCGTGGGCCGGACTTCTTCGACGTGAAGGAGTTCCCGATGGCGACATTTGCGAGCAGCAGCGTGAAGAAGATCGACGACAAGAAGTGGAACGTCACGGGCCCGTTGAATCTCCACGGGGTCAAGAAGGACGTCACGATCGCCCTCGAGCTCACCGGCGAAGGCAAAGGCCGCGAAGGTGAAGCGCTCATCGGCTTCCACGGCACGTTCCAGATCAAGCGCAGCGACTTCGGCATCAAGTACGGCCTGGGGATGCTCGGCGACACGGTCGACCTGATCGTCAGCGTCGAGGCCGTGGCGGCCGCCGCGAAGTAACGGGTTCCCCGACGCGCTCACGATGGACGGCCCCGCTCTCCTGTTCGGCGTTCTGATCCCGGCGCTATTCGCCGGGGTCGTCTTGCTGATCTCGGCCCGCCGCGCGCGGGCCGAACCGTCGATCGAGCGTCCGTTCGCCGGTGCCTTGGCGTTGGGCGCGGCATTTCTCGTAGCGAAGGGCGGGCTCGATTCGACTCCTCCGCTCCCGTTCGGGGCGGACGCAGTCGGTGTGCTCGGGATGATCTTTTGGTGCGTCGTCGCCGCGATCGCGCTCGCGCCGCTCCGCACTGCGCCGGTCATCGCACGATTCGGGAACGGCTTCTACGTCGCGCTGTTCTCGATCCTCCCCTACCACCTGATCCGCGACAGCTCGAAGCCAGCGTCAGCTTTCGACGCGAGTGGGTTTGCGACGGTCATCCTCGTCTATGCGCTGTGGAGTTCGCTCGAACGCTTGGCTCGCCGCCGCGCGGGTCCTTCGCTGCCGCTCGCGTTGTGGGCCGCGTGCGCTGGGACCGCCGTCCTGCTGCTGGAAAATCGCAGTGCTCTCCAAGCCCAGCTCGCCGGCTCGCTCGCAGCGGCGCTCGGCGCGGCGATCGTGGTGGCTTTCCTCGTGCGCGGCGCACACCTGCCAACGGGCGCGATCGCGATCCTGGCTCTCGTCGTGAGCGCGCTGCTCCGACAAGCATCGCTGTACGACTTGCCGACGGAGTGTTGGGTGCTCGTGGCGGTAGCGTTCGCGGCGCCGTGGATCGGGGAGATCCCGGCACTCCGCAGGCGATCTCCGCTCCTGGCTGGAACAGCCGCGTTCCTCGGAGCCCTCATTCCGACTGCGATCGCCGCCTGGATCGTGCAGGGCTTGCGCGCGGCTCTGCCCGTTTACTGAACGAAGAGCGGAATCCGCCGGTGCTGAGGCCACGAAGACAACCGCATGTCGAAGTCCGTCCCCACGCTGCGCGTCCAGGCGATGAACGAGTCACCCGCGCGCGCGCGCGGCGACTACGTCCTGTACTGGATGATCGCGAGCCGGCGAACGAGCTGGAATTTCGCCCTGGATCGTGCGATCGAGGTGGGACGCCAACACGGGAAACCCGTGCTCGTCCTCGAGGCCCTGC
>JAYTBY010000507.1:0-7546 GCA_043736755.1 Planctomycetota bacterium
TTCTATCACTACGCAGTCGACGCCTGGCTCGAAGGCGATGCGGATCAACCGAAGCCGCCCGAAGCGCACCGCACGGGACGCAATCGCGAGTGGCGGCACCTCCATGCGCGCGACATCCTGTCGATGCCCGACACGTGGGAATACCCGTGGTTCGCTGCGTGGGACAGCGCCTTCCACATGGTAGCGATGGCGCGCGTCGATCCGCAGTTCGCGAAGGACCAACTACTGCTCTTCCTGCGCGAGTGGTACATGGCGCCGAACGGCGCGATTCCCGCGTACGAATTCCAGTTCAGCGACGTGAACCCGCCCGTGCACGCTTGGGCGTGCTGGCGCGTCTACAAGATGACGGCCGAGCGCGGTGAACGTGACCGCAAGTTCCTTGCGCGCGCGTTCCACAAGTTGCTCCTGAACTTCACGTGGTGGGTGAACCGCAAGGATCCCGACGGGAACAACCTGTTTGCAGGCGGATTCCTCGGGCTCGACAACATCGGGATCTTCGACCGATCGCGGCCGTTGCCCGGCGGCGCGCAACTGTTGCAAGCGGACGGAACGGCGTGGATGGCGTTCTACTGCGTGACGATGCTAGGCATCGCTGTCGAGCTCGCGCAGGAGGACGACTCGTACGAGGACGTCGCCAGCAAGTTCTTCGAACACTTCGTCGGCATCTGCGACGCGATGAACAAGCTCGGCGGCAGCGGTCTGTGGGACGAGACCGACGGTTTTTACCATGACGTCATGCACTTGGACGGCAAAGCGGTGCCGCTCCGCGTCCGGTCGCTCGTCGGGCTCGTGCCGCTGATCGCATGCGAGGTCGTGACCACGGAGTCCGCGGAGAAACTGCCGCGACTCCGAAAGCGCGTCGACTGGTTCCTGAAGAACCGCCACGACTTGGCTGAGGGCATTTCGTACTTCGAACGCGATCCGAAGACGGGGCGTGGCCTGCTCGCGATCCCGTCGCGCGAGCGTTTGCAGCGCGTGTTGGAGCGCCTGTTCGACGAGGACGAGTTCCTGTCACCGCACGGCGTGCGTTCCTTGTCGAAGGCCCACGACGCCGCACCGTTCGCGATGCGCATCGCGGGCGAGGACTTCCGCGCGGAGTACGAGCCCGGCGAGACGAAACACCGCATTTTCGGCGGCAATTCGAACTGGCGCGGACCGGTGTGGTTCCCGCTCAACTACCTGATCGCCGAGTCGCTGCGTCGCTACCACTACTTCTACGGCGACTCGGTTACCGTCGAAGTCGGCAAGGGTTCGGGCGTGCGCATGAACCTGCGCGAAGCCTCGTTCGAGATCGAGCGCCGTCTCGCGAGCCTCTTCCTCGCCGGGCCCGACGGGCATCGTCCGTGTCACGGCGGCGACGCGCGCTTCGCTGGTGATCCGGCGTGGAAGGACCTCGTGCTCTTCCACGAGTACTTCCACGGCGATTCCGGCAAGGGACTCGGCGCGAGTCACCAGACGGGATGGACAGCGCTGGCCGCGCGCTGCATCGAGGACTTGGCGGCGGATCGGGCGCGGTCGACGGTTCGATCGCCGCAGCCCGTGCCCCGCCGATGACCCCATCCCGGACGGCGCTCGGCGCACGCGCCGGTGTAGAGTGACAGCATGCCCAGGTCCGTCGGCCTCACCCGAGAGTTCGTCTTCGAGCGCGTGCGCGGCATCGAGCGCGAGGTTCGTGCACTCGGGGTCAAGCGGTTGGCTCTGTTCGGCCGGTGTCGAGGAACGAAGCGCACGGCGAGAGTGATGTCGATCTCCTCGTGGAGTTCCTCCCGGGTCGGAAGAACTACGACACTTTCTTGGACTTGGCCGAGATGCTCGAGGCCGCGATCGGACACAGAGTCGAACTCGTGACGCTGGAGTCTCTGTCGCCCTACATCGGCCCGCGGATCCTCGCGGAGGCAGCGGATGTCCTTCGGGCCGCGTGAGTATCTCCAGCACGTGCTCCTCGAGTGTGAGTACCTCGAGCGATCGATCGGCGGACTCGACTTCGAGTCGTACCGGTCGGACGAAACGCTACAACGCGCATTCGTACGCAGCCTCGAAGTGATCGGCGAGGCGTCCAAGCACCTCTCGCATGAGTTTCGAGGCGAGCACTCGGAGATCGATCGGCGAGCGATCGTCGGGATGCGAGATCGGCTGATCCATGGCTACTTCGGCGTGGATCACGAGCTGGTCTGGGACACAGTCGTGCGCAAAAATCCCGGAGCTGCGCGCTCGAATCGAGCTGATCCTGGACAACCGCTGAGTGGGTCCAGCACTAAAGCGGAGTCATGGCGTCGCGGGTCGGCTGCTGCGGCGCACACTCGGGCCGTAACCAGAGCCAGAGCGCGACGCCGCTCACCGTCAGGACGACGATGCTCGCGAGAGCAAGGCTCATGCCCGAGACCCAGATCCCGATCGACACGCTGATCGACATGACGACGGTCGCGAGCACCTTCGCTCGTCGTGAAACCGCCCCGTGGTCGAACCACGCTCGCAACGCCGGTCCATAGCGCGGGTGCGAGACGAGCTTCTCGCGCGCGACAGGATCGCCGCGCGAGTAGCACGCGGCGGCGAGCAAGAGGAACGGCGTCGTCGGCAGCCCCGGCACGAAGATGCCGACGGTCCCGAGTGCTACGAAGAAGATGCCGAATCCGCGCCAGATCCAGATCTCGGCGCGCGAGCGGTTGCGCGCGGTCGCGGCGGTTGAGATCTCGGGTTCGCTCATGGTCGTCGAGCGCGATCCTAAGCGCGCGGGTTGTCCGCTGCCTGCACGTGATGAACGCGAATCCACGGCCTCTCGACGTGCGGCGATCCTCGCGCCGGGATCCAGGCCGACATCGCCGCGATCGATCCCGGGCGAGAGGAAGCGCGACGCCATACGCTCCCCGTGACCTCGTCGAGCCACGCGACTACGGAGCCAAGTCCCGCGATACTCCTCACGAACGCGATCACGGCCCTTGTCCTCGGTTGCAGCGCGCTACTTCCCGCCGCGGCCTCGCAGCCCAGCGCTGGAGCCCGGCGCATCGTCGCGGAGTGTGATCTCGTGGTGGTCGCGCACGTCGCCGCGATCCGCGAGTTCGAGTGGCACGGAAGGCCGCGCGCCGAACGACGGTTCCGTGGGGGCGCGTGAGGAACTGGCCCGGCTCGACGCGTTGTGGCGCACGCTCGAAGGGCTGCTTCCTAGTCTGCGGTAGATCTCGTCAGCGCGGCACGAGCGGAACGTCGATCGACACGAGCCCGCTCTTCCCCGCGAGATCGAGATCGAGTCCCTCGTCGGTCGCGCCCGCGATGCGACCGCTGCCCTGCGCGACGAGGCGATAGCGCGCGGGCGGCACGCGCAGTGCGTACCGCTCGATCTGCACCGACTTCGAGAACAACCCTTCGCCCACCTCGATCGCTCCCTGCACTCCGTCACTGCGCACGAGTTCGAACGCCGTGTAGCGCGCGAACTCTTCCGGCGCAGTGATCAATCGGAGCGAGACTAGCGGGAAAACGAGATCCCTCTCGAGCGGACCGGGTCCGACACGGACGCGCAGGAAGCCGGCGGTTCCCCATCCACCTTCCGGGCCGACCAAGTACTCGCCCGGCGGGAGTTCGCAGCGGAACCGACCGTCACCTTCCGTCAGGAACTGATGCGTGCGTCCCTGCTCCGCGTCGTCGAGGTCCACGACCACACCTCGCTCGATCGGCTCTCCGGAGCTCGCACGCAACCTCCCGGTCCACGGGACGAGCGGTGACTCGCTGCCGAAGGAGAGCTCGATGATCTCGTTCGGTGCGAGAGCGAAGCGCGCGCGAGCGGCTCGCCAGCCCGGAGCTTGCGACGCCCATTCCTGCGTGAGCAGACAGAAGCTGCTCGGGACTCGGTCGAAACGGAATCGGCCGTCCGCGTCGGTCTGCGTCGACCTCGTGATCGGATGACCAGCGTCAGCGCTCACGTTCAAATCGAAACGCGTGCCCTGCCAGGGAAGTCCCTCCGCCGTGAAGATCCGACCGTGCACCACGCCTTCGCCCACGCGGAGGACGTACTGCATTCCCCGGAGCTCCGTGAGCTCTGCTTGGCCGGTCAAGACGACGTCGTCGCCGAGCCAGGCGCGGATCCAATACGTGCCCGGCTCGCGTGCTTCGAACCGCGCGATTCCACGCGCGTTCGTGTGCATCCAGTCCGTCGGACTCGCGACGTCCTCGGGCCGCTCGGGCGGTGCTTCGGCATTCGGGCCGCGGATCGCGATCGGGACCCCAGCGAGAGGAACCTCGGGATCGTTCAGGCCGACGCTTTCGTGCACGCCCGCGCCCTGCAACACGACCACTTCGAGCACGCCCACCGGCATGCGCACGAACGGCTCCACGATCGTCTGTCGACTCGGAAGTCGCCCGCGAGGTCGCGACGGAGATGTCGTCGTCGGCACGACGATGTCCGTCGCGGGCTCGGGAATCGCGCTCCTCGCGACATCCGCCGGAGGCCGTTCGAGTACGGGCGCGAGCGCGATCCCGGCTTCCAAGTGGGCGCCTTGCTCGACCTCGGGCGTCGCACGCCAGGGCAGCACGAGGAGGACCGTCACCGCGACGAGGATCGACGCGATCAGCCAGAGCTTCGCGTTCGGACGTCGGCCGGACAACATGCCGGGATCGTAGCGCCCGTCATCGAGCACGAGCGTATGCGCGCGGCGGTCCGGCGCCTCGCCTCACGGAGTGAACGTGATCGAGAGCGCGCTCGAGAGATTGAAGGCCTGGCCACACGGCGCGCTCGCGGCATTGGCGCGGTACCACACCTGGAACTGCTGCGTTTCGCCCGCATTCCACTGACCGAGCGCGCGCAGTCCCGGTCCCCACGCCGCGATCCCGGGGAACCGCGCAGGCTGGATCCCGAGCCGGCGTGTCGGAGCAGCGAGACAGCGCAGCCCCGCGCCGAACGGCGTGCCGAAGCCGCCGGACGCGACGTTCGAACCGACCGCGAGGATGCCGGGTACGAAGCCCGGCGGCACGATGTACATGTGCGAGAGCCCGATGCGCAGGTCGTCGGCCGCGACGCTCGTGCTGCCCCACGCGTCGAGGTCGGCTCCTTGGCCGCTCGTGTTGTTGCAACCCTGCCCGGCGCCGACCGCGCTCGTGTTCCCGCACGGACAGGCTGTTCCCGTTCCGTCGCCGAAGCAGAACGACGTCCCGAACGTTCCGTGCGGCGGAGTGACGAACGTGCAGACCGAGCCGGCATCCGCGGCGACGTGGTCGTCCCGCGGCGCACCGAGCACGACGTCGACGCCGTTCATCGCCACGCAATGTCCCAGGTTGTCGTCGTACGTCGCATCGCTCGCGCCGAGGCGCACGTCGCGGTGCCACACGCCGCTCGGCATCCGTCGGTAGAGGTACGCGCATCCGGAGCCGACGAGGCCGAAGGTGTCGTCGTTGGGCGCACCGGCGACGACCAGATCGCCCTCGATCGCGACGGAGTAGCCGATGCGACGGAACTGCGTGCTGTCGAGCTCGTAGAGGTCGCCGTCCAGGATCCATGTGCCGCCGACGCGCCGATAGGCGTAGATCCAGCCTCGCCCGATCTCCGGCGCGCCGACGACCGCGAAGTCGCCTTCGATGTCCACGGACTGGCCGAAGTGGTCTTGTTGCTGGCCGATCGGCGACTGGAACCTCTGCTCCTCTGACCAAGTGCCGCCCGGAGCGCGCACGAACACGTAGGCCGACCCGGGCGCAGCTATGCCGCCGTTCTGCACGGCGGCCGCGCCGATGAGCGCGCGAGTCTCCTCGAGCGCGACCGAGGAGCCGAACGCATCGGCCGCGTGCGGGACGTTCGCGACGAGCTTCGCTTCCTGGCTCCACGCCGCGCCGCCGAACGCGAACACGTACGCCGAGCCGGACCGACTCCCGCCGTCGTCGTCGTCGACCGCGCCGACGAGAGCGCGGTTCCCGAGCAACGCCACGCTGGTTCCGAAGTGATCGACGGGTGCGGGGTCGTTCGCCACGAGCATCTGCTCGAACGTCCACACCGACCCGCTCTCGACGAAGGTGTACGCCGCGCCGTAGTCGCTGATGCCGGTGACGACGTCGTGGCGCCACGCGCCGACGAGGATGCGTCCGCCGTCGATCGCGACCGAGCAGCCGAACTCGGCGGACGCCGCGCCGTCCGGGGCCACGAGCTTCGCGTACGGCGCCCACACGCCGGCCGTGCGCGTGAACACGTAGACGGCGCCGGAATCCGCCCCGTGGTCGTCGTCGAAGGGCGCGCCGACGACGAGGGTGTCACCGTCGATCGCGATCGCTTGCCCGAAGCGGTCGCTCGCCGCCGCGTCGGGCGCGACGAGCTTCTGCAGTTCGAGATCGGCGCGTGAGAGCGGCGCGAGCACGAGCACGAGGGCCAACCGTGCGCAGGCAGAACGGGAAACGGCTCGCGCGTTCATGGTGGGCTCTCCTCGGGGACCGCGGGGTCGGGCACTGGGAGGGACGACTCCCGGGCCACTCTATCGCACCCTTTCCTCGAGCGGGGACGGCGTTGCGGCTGCTGTGGTTCTTCCGGTCGACCTGCCGGCCCCGAGGCCTCTGCGCGCACGACTGGCATACTGCGGCGATGGTCGGAGAGGTTCGGACGCGCATGGACACGGTCGAGCGCTGGTGCGAGCGCCTCGTGCGCACGACGGATGCGCGCGCGAAGTTCGCGCCGGATGCGCCGCCGCCGCTCGCGATCGAGGTGAGTTGGGATGTCGAGCCCGTCGCGGTCCGATTCGAGGCGCCCGGTCGCCCGGCGCACTTGCGCCTCGTCGAGCGCGCGCCCGGCGTGCCGCGCCCCGAGACGTTGAAGCTGCCGCTGGCGCGTGCGCGCCTGTTCCTCACGTTCGCGCACCACGAGTTGCAGGCCGCGGAACTCTTCGCCTGGGCGGTGCTCGCCTTTCCCGAGACACCGCGCGAGTTCCGGGCGGGGCTCGTGCGGCTCAGCGTCGAAGAACTCGCGCACCGACGGGCCTACGTCGCGCATGCGCGGCGACTCGGGCTCGAGGACGGCGTCGTTCCCGTGCGCGATTGGTTCTGGCAGCGCATCGGCGGATGCGCGAACCCGGCATCGTTCGTCGCGCTCCAAGGCCTTGGCCTCGAAGGAGCGAACCTCGAGCATTCCGCGCGCTATTCACGGCGTTTTCGTGAAGTGGGGGACGAGGTCGGCGCTGACATCCTCGATGCCGTCGAGGCGGACGAGATCGGACACGTCGCGTTCGCGGCACGCTGGTTCGCGCACTTCACCGGCGAGCCGCTCGACTACGACCTGTGGCGTGCGGCGTTGCCCGCGCCGCTCACGCCGGCGTTGTTCCAGGGACGGCCGCTGAACCTCGAGGCACGCCGACGTGCGGGACTCGACGAGCGATTCCTCGCGCGGCTCGCGGCGGAACCGGACCCCGGTGCGCGCAGGAGCTGACGTGGATCGACCGCCGCGCGCCTGGGTGTTGAACCTCGATGCCGAGCACGAGCTCGAGGCGCTGCGCAGCTATGCGCCGACCGACCACATGCGTGCGATCGTCGCGCGTCAGAGCCCGCAACTCGTTGGCGCGCTCGTTTCTCCGCACGATGTGATCGT
>JAYTBY010000508.1:0-3447 GCA_043736755.1 Planctomycetota bacterium
CTCGAAGCGCATCTCGAGAACGGCGTCGCGATCGAGGACCCGGCGACGACCTACATCGACCACGGCGTCGAGATCGGCGCGGGCACGCGGATCCTGCCGTGCAGCGTCATTCGCGCCGGCGTGCGCATCGGGAAAGACTGCGAAGTCGGCCCGTTCGCGCAATTGCGCGCCGGAGCCGTGCTCGAAGACGGCGCCGAGATCGGCAACTTCGTCGAGGTCAAGAACACGCGCGTCGGCAGCCACGCGAAAGCGAAGCACCTCGCGTACCTCGGCGACGGCGAGATCGGGGCGCGCTCGAACATCGGCGCGGGGACGATCTTCGCCAACTACGACGGCGTGAAGAAGCACAAGACCAAGCTCGGCGAGCACGTGTTCGTCGGCAGTGGTTCGGTGATCGTCGCGCCGAACACGATCGGCGATGGTGCCGCGACCGGCGCTGGTGCGATCGTGACGCGCGACTCGAACATCGGTGCCGGTGAAGTGTGGGTCGGCGTGCCGGCGAAGAAGCTCGCGGGGAAGTCCGCGAGTCCTCTGAAGCCCGGCACGGGTGCGGCGCCGTCGAGCCCGGGTGGTTCGGCTGGGTCGAGCCGTCCGCACGGCGCGCAGGGTGGTGCACACGGCGCGCAGGGTGGCGCGCAATCGGAAACGGAGCGGAGGTCCTAGTGCTCGGCTACAGCGAGAAGATCACGTTGATCGCCGGCAACGCGCACACCGCGTTGGCGCAGGCCATCTCCAAGGCGCTCTCGATCCCGCTCGCGGCCGCGCACATCGCGCGTTTCCCCGACGGCGAGATCGACATCAAGGTCAACGACGACCTGCGCGGCTCGGACTGCTTCGTGTTGCAGCCGACGTGTCCGCCGGTGAACGAGAACTGGATCGAGCTCCTGCTCCTGCTCGACACGTTGCGCCGCGCCAGCGCCGGTCGCATCACGGCCGTGATGCCGTACTACGGCTACGCACGGAAGGATCGCAAGGACGAGGGCCGCGTCCCGATCAGTGCCAAGGTCGTCGCGAACACGCTGGTGAACGGCGGCGCCGATCGCTTGCTGACGCTCGACATGCACGCGGCGCAGATCCAGGGCTTCTACGACATCCCGGTCGATCACCTGTACGCGAAGCCGGCGCTGCTCAGCGCGATTCGTCGCATCGGGCTCGATCGCCCGGTGATCGTTTCGCCGGACGTCGGCGGCATCAAGATGGCGCGTTCCTACGCCAAGTCGCTCGACAACGCCGACCTCGCGATCGTCGACAAGCGGCGCATCAGCGGCTCGCAGATCGCCGTCGAGCACATCATCGGCGACGTGGAAGGCCGCAACGTCATCTTGGTCGACGACATGATCTCGACCGGCGGCTCGATTTCAGAAGCGTCGCGCGTGTGCCGCAAATACGGCGCGAAAACGATCGTCATCGCCGTCACTCACGCCGTCTTGTGCGGCCCGGCCGTCGAGCGTCTCGACGCGGCACCGATCGACAAGATCCTGATCACCGATTCGATTCCTCCGCGCGCACAGTTGCCGCGGAACACGGAGGTCGTGAGCGTGGCGCCTTTGCTGGCGAGTGCGATCATGAACATCCACCGGAACGAGTCGGTTTCCTCCCTCTTCAACGAACCCTGCTAGGCCTGATCGAGGGACAGGCGACGAACCAGCCAGGGACGGAGTTTCGATATGAGCAAGAAGAGTGAAGTCCTGAAGGCCGAACTGCGCACGCGCGTCGGCTCCCGAGCTTGCCGCGCCATGCGCGCGGAAGGCCGCATCCCCGCCAGCATGAACGCCGACGCGACGCACGGTCACGTCGACCTGTCGATCGAGGAGCACTTCTTCCTCGCGACGCGCCGGCGGCACACCCACCTCTACGAGATCGAGATCGGCGGCAAGCTCGACATGGCCGTCGTGCGCGAGCTGCAGTGGAATACGTTCGGCGAGCGCATCGTCCACATCGACTTCAAGCGCGTGCAGCGCGACGTGAAGACGGAGTCGGTCGTCGAGCTCGAGTTCACGGGCCACCCGAAGGGCGGCGTGCTGAACCACATCCACACGCACATCACCGTGCTGTGCTTGCCGATGGACATCCCGGACGCGATCGAAGTGCCGGTCGGCGGCCTCGACACGGGCGGCGCGATCCTCGCGAGCGATGTCAAGTTGCCGAAGGGCGTCGAACTCGTTCACCCGCACGGCGACGTGAAGATCGCCGTCGTCGTCGTCGCGGCGAAGCCCGAAGCGGACCCGGTCGCGGATGCGGCCGCAGCGGCGGCACCGGCGGCGGGAACGCCGGCGGCTCCGGCCAGCTGAGCAACGCTTTCGGAGCACGGCTCCAACGGCAACTCATCCGCCCCGGCTCACGCACTCTGCGCGTGAGCCGGGGCGGAACCGTTGTCGTGACCATCGGTACGGAGTCGAGCGCGGTCTGGTCCGCTCTCGCTGCACGCCGGCATCCGCCTGACGCCTTCGGGGCCGAGCTCGAAACCCGGTTCGACACGGAACACGCCGTGGGAGTAGGTGTGCTCGTCGAGATCGTTCGTGCACTGCGCCTGGACGAGCCACAGGTCCCACCAGGCCAAGAGTTCCTCGAAGGTGAGCTCGGCGAGGTCGAGATCCTCCTCACTCAGGAAGCGTTCGCTCACGCGGGCACCTCGCGCGGCAGGACGCCCCCGGCCCGCCGGATCAGGAGCGCGTGCGCCTCGGGAAGCGCCAGACCCTCGGTCTCTCGCGCCAGCGCGGGCCAGAGCTCCGCCCAGGCCGCGGACGCGACGCGGTACTTCGACAGCCGCATTTCGTTCTGCTCCATGAGATCGAGCATTTCGAGCTGGATGGCCTCGAGGAGAGGTCGCCGCCCGTCCGCGATGCGGGCCAGGAGTGGCCGCTCGGCGACGAGGTCCTCCGCGAGGCCCGGATGGCGTCGCGCGAGTTCGATCAAGTCGTCCGCACTACGCGCGTAGAGAAATCGATCGCGCGGGTCCGTCATGCGGCGCGCCAGCTCGCCGAGGAACGGATAGTCCTTCTCGCGGTCGGTCTTCTTCATCTCCGCCAGCATGCGCGCGTCGGTGAAGGGCGGATCTCGGCCCTCCTGATCGGTCCACATGCGCTCCAGCTCCGCCGGAGAGACACGCGGTGGCCGGGTGAAGAAGTCCGTGCGCACGCGCAGCCCCGCCTCGCGGAACTCGAGATGCGAGCTCCAGCCTCCCGACATCCAGCGCGCGTCGAGGGGCGCGCCGAAGCGGTATCGCGCTCCGTGGCGCGCGAGCACGCCGAGCACGTGGTCGAGTGCCGCCGGGTCCTCGCGCAGGATCCAGTCGCCGTCCTTGCTGGCGATCGCGAGTCGGTGCAGCACCGCAGCCTGCCCGCTGCAGATGACGGCTCGCAGGGAACCCGCGTTGAACTCGCGCGTCAGATCGAGATAGACCGTCACGCATCGGAGACCGTAGCGAGGGGGTGCGGGCCTGGCAAT
>JAYTBY010000509.1:0-3447 GCA_043736755.1 Planctomycetota bacterium
GGACGGCGCGAGGAATCCGACGCAGCAGTGCGACGGCGCGCTTCTTCAGGCGGCATGCCTTCTTAGAACGGTCTGCTAGGGCCTATTCCGCGGGAGACAAGTCTGCACTATCCCTCGGTGGCGACGGCGACGAACCCCAATTCGGTGGAGGCCCGTCGCGCACCTCGGACCGAGAATCGACGAAGCGCACCTCACGCAACGCTCGCATCAGACGGTCGACTTGAGCGAGTTCTTCGAGTCGTCGCGCGACGACTTCTTCCGGGATGTCCGATTCGCGGAGAGGCTTCACGGCTGGTCTTTCCCGGTCCCCCGTGTGAGCCGGTCGATATCGGCAAGATCTTGCAGTCGACCGGCACGCCGCTTCATCTCGATCAACGCGCCACGCGATACGACGACGAGTTCCCTTTCGCGCCAACGCGTCCTTTCCCGACTGGTCCAGATCGGATCGTCCGGATCGCGGACCAACAAGAGGTCGAGGGTCATCAGATCGGGTCCAGATGCCCTGGAAACGCGAAACACGTGGCGCTCCTCAGGCGTGCCGATTCCGAATCGGAGGAGTCCACCCTCGAGGATGTACCCCGACTGCCCCACGGCCTCCAACGCTGCGGGCAGATCACGCTCGAGAAGGAGCAGGTCGATGTCGCGAGTGGCACGCGGATGGCCGTGGATCGCAACGGCAAGTCCACCGCATACAGCATGCTCGACGCCCCGACCGGCGAGGGCATCGATGATCCGTTCGAACTCCTGGACAAGCTCCATGCGCGATTCGAGCTTCGGCTAGCGCCGATGCGTCGCACCTTCCGACTTCGACCCGACGCCCTCTTCGCGCGCGCCGGGCTTCGCGACCGCGGACGCCTTCCAGTGGTTGAGCGAGTGACGCAGGGTGGAGAGCGGGTAGGGCTGCGCGACCTGCGCAGATCCTTGGAGCGTGGACATGAGTTGTCGTCTCGTGCGGGAACTGCCCCCGGGAACCGACCTGGTCTCCGGAGTGCCCGAATCTCCAGCGGGGATTGGGGCCGGAAGAAGATATCGGAGCGGCGGGCGACGGGCCAAGAGTGGCACCCGTCCTAGCAGACCCGTGCTCGGAGCCAACTCCTGGCGACGGGTCGCGCCGCGGGTGTAGCCTGACACACGTCCCCCAAACGGGCCTTCTCGCGCCCAGGAGTTGCTCCATGAGTCTTCGCTTCCGCATCCTTCCGATCCTGATCGTCGCCGCGACCCACACGGCGTGGGCACCGACCGCTTCCGCACAGACGGTCGAGTTCCTCGCGCGCATCGACGGCGTACAGGAAGTGCCGTCCAATACCTCACCCGGCATCGGGATCGGAGTTTTCGCCGTCGACACGGTCCTCGACGTCGTCTCGTACCGCATCCTCCACATCGGACTGACTGCGCCGGAGACCGCCGCGCACATCCACGGCTTCGCGCCTCCCGCAGTCAACGCGGGCGTCCTGACGGCACTCCCCCTGGGCTCGCCCAAATGCGGCACGTGGAGCTACGCGCCGGCTCAAGAGGCCGGGATCCTCGCCGGCACGACGTACGTGAACATCCACTCGACCGCGTTCCCCGGTGGCGAGATCCGCGGGCAGATCGCCGAGATGCCGATTCACGGGAGCTTCTGTCACGGAGATGGCTCGAGCGTGGCCTGCCCATGCGGGAACAACAGCGTGCTCGGCGACGCCGAAGGTTGCTTGCACTCGGGCGGAACGGGCGGACGTCTGCGCGGCTACGGCCAAGCGAGCGTGTCCAATGATCGCGTCGTGATGCACGCGCTGCGCCTGCCTACGACGACGCAAGGACTTCTGTTCCAAGGCAGCGGACCGCAGCCCGCCGTACCGTTCGGCGACGGACAGCGTTGCGTCGCCGGGCCGATCGTGCGCCTCGGCGTGAAGACGGCTTGCACGGGACAGATCGTGTGGCCGGAGCCCGGCGATCCGTCGCTCGCCGTCACAGGCGGGGTCCTACCGTCGACGGTCCCCACGTATCAGGTCTGGTATCGCAACGCGGCTGTGTTCTGCACGCCGTCGACGTTCAACGTGACGAATGCAATCCGCGTGGCTTGGGCGCCGTGACAGGAGTGCATCCGTCGAAGCCTCGACGTTTCGCGTGAATTCACCTGACACGCCGGCCGCGGATCGCTGATCCGCGGCCGGCGTTCTTCGTTCGAGCGGCGTCAGCGCGCACTCGTCCCTTTGCGCGCCGAACCGCGGGATTTCTTCGTCGCGGCGGAGTCTCGTGCACCACGCGTACCCGTGCTCGATCGCAGTCAGACGACGTGCGGACGAGGTCGTGGAATCGGCACTTCCCGACCGATTTCCAGGGCCGTCTCGATCCAGACTTCGATCGCCGTGAGAGCTTCGGCGAGCGCCTCTTCGTACGTGGAGCCGTCGGCGATGCAGCCCGGCAGTTCGGGGACCTCCGCGAGGTATGCGTGGTCGTCGGGGCTCCAGAAGATCGTAATCTCGTAACGCAGATCAGGGGTCATGGCTGCGCTCCAAGTTATGCCGGAGAATCAGATTTCGCACCTGCCGAACCTGGTATGGCTTCGCCTGGTGTCCTCGCGGTTGGAGCGTGAGGATCTCACGAATTCCTGCCTTCGTGAAGACGTGGTGACTCCCACGAACACGTTCCAGAAAGCCGAGATCCTCCAGTACGGCCCGTAGATCGTGGAAACGGAACGAGGAGTCGCTCCGCCCGAACAAGAGCTGCTGCAACCTCCAAGCACGTTGACTCATCCCTACGAGCGACTGCTCGGACCCCGCTATGGTCGCGGACGATTTCAGATTTTTCGAGCGCACACGCGTCAGCGCGCAACGTCCGCGAACTCGAACGGCCCGTACGCAAAGGGCCAGTTCAACGTCTGCGGAAGGACGATGGCCGAGCGCGACGTCGCCGGATCGGTGAGCCGAATCGGGTACTGCGCTCCCGGCCCCTTGACGCCGTCCGGCATCCGCTGCTCCCAACCGTGAGGCGGCAGTCCTTCGTGCAGGACGAGGTGATCGTCGAGCAGTGCGAAAACACGGCGCGATCGCACTTCGACGAGCTCGCCGAGCTGCACGCTTCGCTCGAGCACGTTTCCCGTCGCCACGTCGACCGAACGGTGTTCCGTACGACTCTTGGAGTTCGCCTGATCGGCGTACGGCGTCGGATCGGGAACAGCAATCTCCTCGGGCGAAACGCGCGAGTCCTCTTCGTTCTCGTCGGATCGCGTCACGGCCACGAGCGCGATCGATCTGTCGTTAGACATCGCGCGGATGCGTCCCTCGCCGAACGAAGTCTCGACGCCCGTGACCACGTCGAGGATCCACGTCTCCGTCGAGGACGACTGCGGCCGTGAACGTGCATACGAGAGTCGGCGGCCGTCCGGGAACCAGCGCGGCGGAGTCTCCATCCACTCCTCTGCGACGACGTGGATCGGCGCAGCGCCGTCGCTCGACACCACGACGA
>JAYTBY010000510.1:0-1507 GCA_043736755.1 Planctomycetota bacterium
CGCCAAGTGGCCATGTACCTCGCACGCCGGATCACTCGGCATTCGCTCGAAGAGATCGGCACGTACTTCGGCGGGCGCGACCATTCGACCGTCCTGTACGGCATCGAGAAGATCGAGACTCTGCGAGCCAGCGACGTGACCCTGCGTGAGATCGTCGACGGGTTCTTGGCCCGTCTGCAGGTCCGGACCGCGTGAGCAACTGACCTCGTGGGCTGGAGCGAGCCGCGCGATGTCCTCGGCCGTCTGCATCCCGCGGACAGCCTGAGGCGCGTGCTTCGGAACGGCTGGCGGGTGCGCCTGTCGCTCCAGAGAGCGAGCGCGGCAGGCACGGGCTCTCGCCTCGCTCCCCGACTTCTACCACTGGCTGTTGCGGATGGACTCTCGACGCGCTCTCCGAGCAGCCCCTGACGCCTGCTCCCAAGGGAGTGGAACGCCAGGCCAGTCATGAACCCGGGGTACGCGCGCCTGGCCATCGTCACGAGGCTCTCGGAAGCCACGTTCGACGTCGTTTCAGGCCCGCACGAGCCTCGACGTAGGCCCCCCGGTTCGGTACCCTGCGCGGACTCGAAGGACTGCGCGGAAAGCCCGGTGTTTAAGCGGTTTTCTTGCGCTGAGACGTCCCTCGAAAACCCCACGAGACCTCTGCGGAAACCCTGTGCGCAACACCTGCATATCGTCCGGACGCGAGCGGGAAACTCCGTGGATGAATGCACACTTTTCCAACGTCGGCGTCGCTTCCTCGCAATACCTGCGGAGCAGCGTGGAAGACTCTCTGGTACTCGACGAGCTCTCCACGGGCACTCCGCGGGCGCTGACACGCCTCGTCACGCACGCAACGTCGCGCCCTACGAGCATGTTGCGTCGATCGCTCACCTGCTTCTCCACAGCCCATCACGTCTATGAAGATGATGATGATGAAGAGAAGAAGGATCTATCGATGGATCAGAATCGGATCCCAAACCAAGCTCGAGCTGCGCTCGACATCCTCGGAGACGGAACACCATGAAGGTCGTGTGCGATCGCGAGAAGCTGCGCGACGGGTTGGCGATCGTGAACAACGTCGTCCCGTCCAAGAGTCCGAAACCCGTGCTCGAGAACGTGTGCCTCGTCGCCACGATCGATGGCTTGGAGATCCTGGGTACCGATCTCGATTGTTCCGTGAGGTACAGGATCCCCATCGGCGAGGCGAGTGCTGGTGACTCGAAGGACGAGAAGGTTCTGCGCGGAGGCGTGCTGCGGGTCGACGAACCGGGTGTCGCGGTGGTGCCGGCGCGCGTTGCCCTCGACTTCGTGCGCGACTTGGCCTCGGACGAGGTCGTGCTCTCGACGCACGAGACGACGCTGACGATCCAGGGCGGCGAGGACCGCTGCGTGCTGGTGACGGTCGATCGCGACGAGTTCCCCGTGATCGCGAGCTTTGGTGATCAGGCGACGGTGACGGTGCAAGGCGGCGCGTTCGCGCGCGTCGTGCAGCGGACGTCGTTTGCCGCTGCGCGCGAAGCGGGGC
>JAYTBY010000511.1:0-1506 GCA_043736755.1 Planctomycetota bacterium
GGCTCCGTGACCCGTCCCCTCATCGCCTTCGACACCGAGACTGCGACCTCACGCGGGGCTCCGCACCTGCTCGAGCTCGCCGCCGTCCGCGGTGTCGACGGTGAGATCGTGGATCGCTTCGAGTCGTTCGTGCGACCCGAAGTGCCGATCGAGGCCGCCGTCACCGAAGTCCACGGCATCGTCGACGACGACGTGCGCGACGCGCCGAGCGCGGGCCTTGTCCTCGCGCGCTTCGTCGAGTGGATCGGCGACGATTGGCTCGTGGCGCACAACGCGAGCTTCGATGCGAACGTGCTCGCGTTCGAGGCGCACCGTCACGCGATAATCCTGCCGAACGCGCCGATCCTCGACACGTTGCGTCTCGCGCGGCGATTCGTGCTGGATGCGCCCGATCACAAACTCGGGACGCTCGTCGGCCATCTCGAGCTCGATGTCGGCCGTTCGCATCGCGCGCTTCCCGATGCCGTCGCGTGCCTCTACGTGCACGAGGAATGTCGCGCGCGATCCGGCCTCGAAGAACCCGCGTGGTGGCTCGAAGCACTGGCACGCGGAGGTCGCGCGTCGTTCCGCGCTGCGGGTCCACGTGCACCACGCCTCGCGCAGCGACTGCGCGCGCTCGGTACGGCTTGTCGTGATGGGGCGCGCGTCACGGTCGTCTATGGCGACGGTCAGAGCGCACCGGCGCGACTCGCGATTCAGCCGCGCCTCATCTTCTCGAGCGGCGAGCGCGCGTACCTGGAGGCGGAGTGCCTGCGGTCGGGATTGTTGAAGACGTACCGCCTGGACCGCATCCAGCGCGTGGAATCGCACTGATTCACACAGGGGCGGCTGAGTTCTGTTGCCGCTTTCACGGCTGCCCAGTACCTTCTTTCGCCTCGAATTCCAGGAGAAGACCCCCTGGAGCCATCTGGAAGCCCTGAACATGTCCGCCCGCAAGCAAATCCGCAACATCGCCATCGTCGCCCACGTCGACCATGGCAAGACCACGCTCGTCGACACGATGTTCCGATTCGCGGGCACGTTCCGAAAGAACCAGGTCGTGCAAGAGCGCGCGATGGACAGCGACGCGCAAGAGCGCGAGCGCGGCATCACGATCCTCGCGAAGAACACGGCGATCGACTACCACGGCTACCGCATCAACATCGTCGACACGCCGGGCCACGCCGACTTCGGCGGCCAGGTCGAGCGCACGCTGCGCATGGCCGACGCCGTCTTGCTGCTGGTCGACGCGGCCGAAGGCCCGATGCCCCAGACGCGGTTCGTGCTCAAGAAGGCCTTCGAGAACGGCCTGCGCGCGCTCGTCCTGATCAACAAGGTCGACCGCCCCGATGCGCGCGTGAACGAAGTGCTCGACCTCGTGTTCGAACTCTTCATCGAACTCGGCGCGCACGACGAACAGCTCGATTTCCCGGTCGTCTACGGCTCGGGTCGCGACGGTTACGCGATGCACGACATGAAGGACGAGAAGAAGGACCTCGAGCCCCTCTTCGACATGATCCTGAAGCA
>JAYTBY010000512.1:0-3437 GCA_043736755.1 Planctomycetota bacterium
AGCGCCGCATCGCGCGGGCCGGACTCACCAACGCGGCCTGCGTGCTGTGCAACGCGAACGCCTCGTTTGAGGCCCTGTTCGCGCCCGCCTCGCTGCGGATCGTGTACGTGCACTTCCCGGACCCGTGGTTCAAGCCGCGCCATCACAAGCGGCGCCTCGTCACGCCGGCCTTCTTGGACGCCGTGGCCTCGCGCCTGCAGCCCGGCGGCGAGCTCGAATTCATGACCGACTTCGGCGAGTACGCGGCCGAGGTCGTGCCCATGGTCGAGGCGCACGCGGCTTTCGAGAACGTGACCGGCCCCGGCCTGCCCGCCCCGTTCCCCGAGGGCCGCGTGCTGAGCCACCGCGAGACGTGGCACCTCGGCAAGGGCGACCGCGTCCACCGCTACGTGTGGCGCCGCCGGCCCTGAATCCAGACCTCCTGACATGCCGCCGTAAGTGATGGCGCCAGCGCCGAGGCTGGGGCGGTCGCCCGTGCGCAGAAGGCGAATGAATTTGTTCGGATCGGCGATCGTCTGTCGGGCATGGCGCAGCAAGCGACCCTGTTCCCAGACGCCGATCCCCTGCCGCTGACGGAGCGGCCGATCGGCGACCGGTGCGTCCTGTTGCAGGACGGGGACGTCGTGACCGTCGTTCTGGCCGGGGTCCCGTTGATGAGGTTCGGCGCGACGAACCGGGTTGATCGACGGATCGCGGCGGCCTTGCTGGCCGACGTGAAGGCCGCGCCGGTGTCGTCGATCCTCAGCGCGTTCGAGATGGACGACGCGACGCTCTGGCGTGACCGGCAGCGCCTTCACGAGGGCGGGGTCACCGCGATCGCGCGGGTTCGAGTCGGCGGTGCGCCGGGCACGACGCTGGCACCGGCGATCGCGCGTCGTGTCCTCGAGCTGCATGAAGAGGGCTTGTCGCTGCGCGCGGTCGCGACCCGACTTGCTGTGACCGTCGCCCGCGTTCGCGGCGTTCTTGACGGCCGCAGTCCTCGCAAGCCAGCCGCGATCGAGCTCGTCGAGGCAACCGCCGAGTCCCGACCGGCCACCGAGGCGACGACCGTCGCTGGGCCCGCGGTCGAGGTGGCGCCGTGCGTCGACACCGTGCTCGCCGTCGAGACAGCGCACGTCGGCGCGGACGAGCTCGTCGTCGAGGCCGAGACGGCGCATGTCGGCGCAGACGAGCTCACCGTCGAGGTCGAGACGGCGGCGAACGTCGGCGCAGACGAGCTCGCCGTCGAGGTCCAGACGACGCCCGCGCTCGACGTCGAAGCTGCACGGACGCACGCTGCCGACGAGACCGCTCCCGGATCCGTGCCCAGCGTTGAAGGCGAGCGCGCCGACGCACCGGAGTTCGTCGCTTGCAAGAACGTGCCTGCGGCGGGTCTGCTCCTGGTCCTTCCCGCGCTCGCGTCGACGGGGCTCGTCGAGAACGCACACAAGATCTATGGAGAGCTGCGGCCCGGCACCTACGGGCTGCGGGCCACGATGCTGGTGCTCTTCTTCCTCGCCCTCCTTCGTCGTCCTCGGCCCGAGGCGCTCAAGAGTCTCTGCCCGGAGTCGCTTGGACGCCTGCTCGGGCTGGAGCGCGCGCCCGAGGTCAAGACGCTGCGCAGGAAGCTCGCCGAGATCGGTGAGCGCGGGAAGTCGTACGCCTTCATGCGGTCGATGGCCGCGCGCTGGCTCGGTGACGACGACGACAAGCCGCTCGGACACCTCTACGTGGACGGGCACGTCCGCGTCTACCACGGGGAGCGGAAGCTCCCGAAGGCGCACGTGACGCAGAAGAACCTGTGCCTGCGGGCGACCACGGACTACTGGGTCAACGACACGTCTGGCCGCCCGATCTTCGTCGTCACGCGATCAACGAACGACAGCTTGACCAAGATGCTGCCGGTGATCGTGGAGGAGATCGAGCAGCTGGCGAACGGCCGCAAGGGCACGCTCGTGTTCGATCGCGGGGGCTGGAACACCCAGCTGTTCAAGGAGCTCTTCGGCAAGGGCTGGCACGTCCTGACCTACGTGAAGGGGGCCAAGAAGAAGCACACGAAGAGCTCCTTCACTGAACACACGGGCGAGATCGACGGGCGCAAGGTGAGCCTGCAACTCAGCGAGCGAACGAGGCGACTGAGGAACGGCCTCAAGGTGCGGCAGATCGCCGAGCTGCGCGACGACGGCGGCCAGACCCTTCTCGTCACGACCGACTTCGACGAGAAGGCGCTCGTGCTCGCACACCGGCTGTTTCAGCGCTGGAGGCAGGAGAACTACTTCCGCTACATGAAGGAGAACTTCGCACTCGACGCGCTGGTCGACTACGGCGCTGAGGCTGCCGACCCAACGCGCGACGTCCCGAACCCCAGGCGCAAGGACCTTGATCGTCAGATCAAGGAGAAGCGGGCAGAGCTCGCCAAGCTCGAGCAAGAGTACGGCGAGGCCGCGATCGACAACGAAGAGTCGGCGCGGCCCACCATGCGCGGCTTCAAGATCGCGAACGGCGCACTGGGGAAGCAGGTCCGAGCGCTGCGAGAGGAGATCGAGGCGCTAAAGACGAAGCGCTCCTCCGTGCCGTTGCGAGTGCCCGTGGGCGAGGTCATGGGGGCGGACGCGGTCGTGCGCCTGAGCCCTGAGCGAAAGCTCTTCACGGACGTCGTCAAGGCGGCGGCCTACCGCGCCGAGTCGGCGCTTCTTGAGGTCCTCCGCCCGCACTTCCCCCGGATCGACGAGGAGGGACGAGCCTTCCTGCGCAACGCAGTCCAGCAGTCCGGTGACCTGCTCGTCGAGGGTGACACCCTGGTCGTGCGACTCGCCCCGATGAGTGCGCCTCGATACACCGCCGCCCTGAAGGCCCTGTGCGCGCGGCTCAACGAAGCCAATCCGACCTACCTCGGCAGCAGCTATCGGCTGCGCTACGAAGTCGCATAGCAGCGCGGTCGCCAAGCTCTTCCCAGGCGCGCCCGCACGGCCGCCCCACAAGAGCGGGGCGACGACCATGAAGTGGACCGGGGCGGCCGTGCGGGTGCGCCCTCCGCGAGGCCGGGATCATTCACCTGGGCGACGCGCGGCCGACCGGGATGTCAGGAGGTCTGGATTCGACGCACATCCTTTCGAACTTCGCGCTCCTCACGAGGCTGGGCCAGTTCTGCGAGACGCTCCGCGTGGGGCTCGCCGCGCTCCGTCGTGCGCACCCGAGGCTGTTCGCGCGGTTGCCCGAGGAGCTGCGCCGTCGGTACCTGAAGGACGACGGGACCGAGACGCGGTATCGCGACGCCAAGTCGGACGAGGCGCGCCGCCGCCTGGACGTGTGTGCGAGGGACGTGTATCGGGTCCTGGAGTTCTGCAAGGACAAGTCGGCGGCGAAGCTCGACGAGATCGCGCTCCTGCAGCGACTCTTCGACGACCAGTGCGAGGTGCTGGCCGCGGACGAGTACGAGCCGGGCGCGGACGACGAGG
>JAYTBY010000513.1:0-3435 GCA_043736755.1 Planctomycetota bacterium
AAAGCAGGGCTTCGCGTTCCGTCTCGGCGTGCGTGTCACCGGCGCGAAGCGCAAAGGTGCGGGTGCCGTCGTCACGATCGACGGTGCGGATCCCGTCGAGTGTGATCGCGTGCTGCTCTCGGTCGGCCGGCGACCGTACACGGAGAACTTGGGCCTCGAGACCGTCGGTATCGCGCTCGACGAGCGTGGTCGCGTGCCGGTGAACGACCATTTCATGACGAGCGCGTCGAACGTCTTCGCGATCGGCGACGTGATTCGTGGTCCGATGCTGGCGCACAAGGCCGAGGACGAGGGCGTTGCGGTCGCCGAGTTCCTAGGGCTCGGTCACGGGCACGTGAACTACGACGCGATCCCGAACGTCGTCTACACCGCGCCCGAGATCGCATCCGTCGGCAAGACCGAGGAAGAGCTCAAAGCGGCCGGCGTGCCGTTCAAGAAGGGCTCGTTCCCGTTCATGGCGAACGGTCGCGCGCGCGCGCTCGGCCACACGGACGGCAAGGTCAAGATCCTCGCGCACGCCGAGACGGATCGGATCCTCGGCGCGCACATCATCGGACCGCGTGCGGGCGACTTGATCGCGGAGCTCGTCGCGGCGATGGAATTCGGCGCGTCGAGCGAGGACATCGCACGCACGTGCCATGCGCATCCGACCCTGGCCGAGGCGGTGAAGGAAGCCGCGCTCGCCGTCGACGGGCGCGCGCTGCACATGTGACGGACGCGGTGCGCGCTCACGCGCCGGCGATTGACGGAGTCAGGTGTTCGAGCGGGCGACGGCGAGGCTACGCGCGGACAGCCGGCCCCAACGCTCGACCTCGTCGCGAAACTCGGTGTCGGCGTACCAGCGGAGGTGCCAACCGAGCGATAACGCGAGCCCGACCGGCGCCATCGAGGCGGTACCGGGCGGGAACGCGCCCGCTATCGACCAACCGGCCAACGCGACGAGATACGGCGCGCCTGCTACGAGCGCCGTGTCGCACGCCCACCGACGTCCCATCCGGAAGCCGACGATGGTGGCGACGTTCAACGCGACCAGGATCGTCGCCACGCCGTACACGAATGCGGTCCAGCGCGCGTCAACCAATCCGCTGGTGAACTCGCCGCGCTCGAACAGCCAGACGAGCGTGATCGTCACGAGCGCGAACCCGAACTGCGCGGTCGTGAAGAGGAGCTGACGCAGACGCAGGTAGTGCCGGTCGATCGACGGCAAATAGCGGCGCAATCCGTAGAAGCTCATGGCTCCAGAATGCGCGATTCGTGCGCGCGCGCAAGGCGTCGAGTCCCACGCGCGAACGTTCGTGCCTGAAACACCGCCGGAGCGGCGCTACGTCTCTCCTCCCGCGCCATGCTCCTCGCCGGATGGCCGTGGACAGCTGCTCGATCTACACCTGAGCGACGGTCGGCGAGTGTCGCCGCGCTCACGGACGCCAAAATCCGAGATGGCTGCAACGATCCGCGCGCGGCGGCAGACTTGGACTTCGCACGGTCGGCCTCGGCCCGCAGGCAACTACGATGCTCCCCCACCCCACTCCGGAACCCGCGCCCGCTCGCCCCGACACCGCGACGCTGATCCGCCGGGCGACCTTCGGCGCGAACGGGGGCATCGAGCACGTTGCGAGTGAACTCGGGTGGAGTGCGTTCGTCGAGCACCAACTCCAGCCGACGACGATCGACGACGGCGAGATCGAGCAGCGCTTGGCGTCGCATTTCCCCGAGTCGGACCTCTCAGCGAAAGACGCGATGGACGTCTTCGATGCTCCGGCGCGAAGGACGCGAGCCATCACTCTCCTGCGCGCCGTTCACTCGAAGCGACAACTGTTCGAACGCATCATCGAGTTCTGGAACGACCACTTCAGCATCGACGTGAACGCTGGCGAGTGCCGCATCCTCAAGGCGTTCGAGGATCGCACGGCGGTGCGCGCGCATGCACTCGGCCGATTTCGTGACCTGCTCGAAGCCGTGACGAAGAGCGCGGCGATGCTCGAGTACCTCGACAATCGCAAGAACCTGAAGTCGGCGCCGAACGAGAACTTCGCGCGCGAACTGCTCGAGCTGCACACGCTCGGCGTGGAGACGTTCGACGAGCACGACGTCCGCGAGGTCGCGCGTTGCTTCACCGGATGGACGATCCACCCGCGACAGGATCACGACTTCGGCGAGTTCACATTCGACACGGATCAGCACGACGAGGGCGCGAAGTTCGTCCTGGGCACGCACATTCCGGCGCATGGAGGAGAGCGCGACGGGCACTTGGTGCTCGACTTGCTCGCTCGCCATCCGGCGACGGCCCAGCGCATCGCGCGCAAGCTGTGCGTGAGGTTCGTCAGCGAGCAGCCGCCCCAAACGCTGGTCGACACCGTCGCGTGCGCGTTCAGAGACTCGGACGGCGACATGCGCGCGACGCTGAGCGCGTTGCTACGTCCCGAGTACTTCGAGACGGCCCCCTCGAACGCGACTGGTGAGACACGGACCGTCCTCGATGGCGAGATCGCTCGGCCCAAGTTCATGCGCCCGTTCCATTTGGTCGTCGCCCTCTTGCGCGCGACGCGAGCCACCATCACGGACGCTGACGGATTGCTCGACGAACTCACCGACCTTGGTGATTCCCCGTTCAGCTGGCCCACCCCCGACGGGCCGCCGGATGCTCGCGAATGGTGGGAATCCTCGCTTATTTCTCGCTGGCGCTTCGTCGAGCGCTTCGTGCGTCAGGAGATCGGTGGAGTCTCGTTCGAGGTGGAGGCGCTCACTGCGGGATCGACGGTCGACGACATCGTGAACCGACTCGACGAGAGCTTGATGAGCCGTCGAATGTCCGCCACGGACCGCCGAACTCTGCTCGCGCACGCTGAGACGTTCCCCCACCTCGACGCGGACGCTCGACGCCGATTGCTGACTCTGGCCGCGTGTTCACCGAGCTTTCAGGTGGCCTGAAGATGACCACCGCTCGTCACGAACCTCGGCTGCCGCGCCCGGACGCGCACATCTCGCGCCGCGACTTCTTGTCCGCCGCGGCTCTGACCACCGCAGCCCTCACGACCTCGGCATGCTCGCGACGAACGAACGCGGCCCGATCCGTGCAGCGCGAAGGCGAGCCGTCTTCGGCGCGAGACGTGCTCGTCGTCGTCTTCCTCCGCGGCGGCATGGACGCGCTTTCGCTGTGCGTTCCGTATGGCGACGACGCGCTGTACTCGCTGCGCCCGGAACTCGCGATCGCACCGCCGAAGTCGGCGAACGGCGCGATCGATCTCGACGGATTCTTCGCGCTCGCGCCAGCGGCCCGCGCGCTGTACGCGCCATTCCGCGCCGGACAGCTCGCGATCGTGCACGCGACGGGCTTGCGACATCCATCGCGTTCTCACTTCGACGCGATGCGGAACATGGAGCACGGGTGCAGCGGCCTCGCGCCGATCGGCGCTCGTCCGGGCTGGATCTCGCGCC
>JAYTBY010000514.1:0-3435 GCA_043736755.1 Planctomycetota bacterium
CTTCGAGTCGGGCCCGAACACGGTGAACGGCTGGGGCTACGACGACATGATCGGCGTCTCGACGGAGACGTTCCAGAATCCGAAGGCGATCCAGGCCGACCCGCTCGACCTGCGCTCGGCGATATGGATCGCGCACGAGGGTCCGATCAACGCGCAAGGGCAGCCGGGCGCGATCGGCACACCGGCGTTGTCCAAGTTCGTGATCTTCAGCGGCTCGATGGGCCAGCTGCCGTTGAACTTCGTCTCCCTCCTGACGCCGCAATTGCGCGACATCACGCTCGCGGTGCAAGTCTCGCTCGGCCAGGAGAAGCTCTCCGGTTTGCCGGTCGACATCGCCTTCGACGACTTGCGCGTCCTGTCCGGGCTGCCCAACTTCTCGACGCTGTTCGACAACGGTGCCACGCAATCGAACGGCAAGCACCTCGTTCGCGGTGGCTGCCCGAATCCTGTGAACGCCAACGAGGCCAAGTACCTCTTCGCCGCGATCCCGACGCCGTTCGGTGGCACCGGGGTCGTCGACGTGATCCTGCTCGATGGCACGTTCGGTCGCGTGGACACGAATCCGTTCCAGGTGGGAACACAGTCGATTCCGGCACCGGATGTGCAGGTCGTGTCGGCCTACTTCCGGCAGTAGTCGGGTACGGAGCCGGGCTCCACTGCCGCTCCAACCACTGCCGCTCCAGCCACTGCCGCTCCAACCACTGCCCTCTGCAGCGCAGGCCCGAGTCACGCGCGTCGCGCGCGGTTCGGGCCTGCGCTGCAGTGGGCGGTGGAGCCAGGGCTCCGTACCCGACACCTGGATCTCGACCCCCAACCTCGACCGCCCTCTCACAACTCGCGCCCGCCCGCCCTATCCTCGTCACCGACCGTGACCTCCGAGCCCGCCCAAGTCCGCTCCATGTTCGCGCGGATCGCGCGCGTCTACGACCCGCTGAACCGGACGCTCTCGCTCGGGATCGACCAGCGGTGGCGACGCACCCTCCTCGCCGCAGCGGGCGACGTGCGCGGAGCGCGGGTCATCGATGCCTGCTGCGGCACAGGCGATGTGGCACTCGTCTTCGCCGAGGCCGGAGCGGCGGTCGTCGGCGTGGACTTCACGCCGGAGATGCTCGTGATCGCGGATGGAAAGAAGCGCCCGGGCCTGAATGCCGGCGGCCCGGCCTTCGCACACGGCGACGCGCTGAAGCTGCCTGTTCGCGATGCGGTCGCGGACGTGTGCACCGTGGCCTTCGGTATCCGCAACGTGGCGGACCGCCGCGCGGCTCTCTGCGAAATGGCGCGCGTGGTGAAACCGGGTGGGCGGGTGCTGGTCCTCGAGTTAACCGTGCCGCCGGGGCCGGTTCTCGGTCCGGCCTACCGCTTCTACTTCACGCGGCTCCTTCCAGGAATCGGCCGCTTGGTCTCGAAGGACAACGACGCGTACAGCTACCTGCCCCGCACAGTTCTCGCGTGGCCGAGTCCGGCGCAATTCCAGCGCGAGATGGAGACGGAAGGCCTGGTCGACTGCGGACACCGACTTCTCTCGCGCGGCATCGCGTGTCTGCACTGGGGCCGCGTTCCTAGAGGCACCACGTGAGCGCCGACGGTGTACCGAGCGCCGCCAGGGGCGCGGGCGCGGCTGCCGCGATCGACACGTCTTCGGCGGCGCCCGCCAGCGACGGCGCGCTCGCGTTGGGCTGGCTGTCCGTGCTGCCGCTCGTCCTCGTCTATGAGATGGCCTTGCTCGCGAACCCCGGTTCATCGCGGAACACGGCCGAGTTTCTGCTCACGCTCCCATTCCAGGCCCTGATGTCCCGGCCCGAAATCGGACGCTGGTCCCTCGAGGTTGTGGCGACCCTCGTCGCGACCTGGGTCGTCTTCCACGCCGAGCTCGGTCTCGTGCGCCGTGCCGCGCGCGTGGCGCTCGAAGGACTCGTCGCAGCCGTCGTTCTCGGACCTCTCCTCCTCGTCCTGCTGCACGCGCTCGCCGTCTCGCCGCCCGCAGTCTCGCGACCGGAGGCCGTCGCGACACCGGCGACCGCGGCGCTCTTCGCCGGTGGCGCCGCCTTCGAAGAAGTCGTCTTCCGAGTGGGAGCACTCGCGGCACTCGTCCTCGTAGGCCGCATGACCTTCGAGTGGTTCTTGGGCCTGCCGCGTACCGCCCATTTCCTCGCCGAAGTCGCGGCGCTGCTGGGGTCGTCCGTGCTCTTCGCCGCCGCGCACCTCGACGTCGTCGTCGGGCTCGTAGCGCCCGGTGGTGAACCCTACGACGGAGCGCGATTCGCTTGGCGCGTCGTCGCTGGGCTCGCGCTCGCGCTGCTCTTTCGCTGGCGCGGAATGGGCGTCGCAGCGTGGTGCCATGCGTTCTTCAACCTGGCGCTCGCGTTGGGCGCTGGCCCGGAGGTGTTCCTGTGACGCGTTACTTCCTGGGTATCACCGGCGCGAGCGGGCACGTCTACGCCGAGTCGCTCTTGAAAGCACTCGTCGCGTGTGGGCACGACGTCGACATCGCGATCACGGAAGCGGCGGCCAAAGTGATGCGGCATGAACTTGGCCTCGACCCGGGCGAAAAGGGCGAGAAGCTCGGAGCTGCTCTTCCCAGTTGGATCGGTGCGGAGGCCGCACGACGCGTGCGCGTTTTCACGACCGGCGCCGTCGAAGCACCGCCATCGTCGGGCACGTCACTCACCGGCGGCGTCATCCTCTGCCCGTGCAGCATGGGCACGTTGGCGCGCGTGTCGATCGGCTTCAGCTCGAACTTGGTGGAGCGCGCGGCCGACGTCGCGCTCAAGGAAGGCAAGCGCTTGCTCATCGTGCCGCGCGAGACGCCGCTCTCGATCGTGCATCTCGAGAACATGCTGCGGCTCGCGCGTCTCGGTGCGATCGTGCTGCCGGCGATGCCGGGTTTCTATCACCGGCCGAAATCGAAAGAGGATCTCGTGCACCACGTCGTGGGCAAGATCCTTGACCGACTGGGCGTCGAGAACGCGGTCGGTGCGCGCTGGAAAGGCCTCGATGCGCCGCCGGAAGACGATGGGGTCGGTCGCTCGATTCCGGAGGTCCTGACGTGAGTCGCGTCCTGGATCTCGATCGAGGGCCGGCGTGTGCACGGCACTTCACGAGTACCGAGGAGCCGTGATGTCATCGAGCTCAAAGCCTCGGAGGCCCACGTGGCGCTGCGCGGTACCGCGTGCGGCGCGTGGAGTTCGCAAGCTGTTCCGTGCCTCGGGTTTCTTGGCGTTCCGCGTCTCTTCCGCGAGCGGAGCCCGCGCATGAGCACGGTCCGCGATTGGTTCTCCCTCGTGCGCTTCAGCCACTCGGTGTTCGCGCTGCCGTTCGCCTTGTGCGGAGCGTGGCTCGCGGCCGGGGGCCCCCCTGGATGGCGCATCGCGATCATCGTGATCCTGTGCGCCGTTGCTGCCCGCACGGCCGCGATGGGTTTCAATCGCCTCGTGG
>JAYTBY010000515.1:0-1502 GCA_043736755.1 Planctomycetota bacterium
GCACGCTCGCGTTGAAGATCGCCGATCCAGCGCGGGTCACACCCGCCGTGCTCGACCGCTGGGCGCGCGGCCCGCGCGTGCGTTTTTGCGGCGGGTACGTGGCCATGTTGGCGGCGGAGAGCCCGCATGGAGCGGCGAAAGCGCGCGCATGGTTCGCATCGTCGGACGCGACGCTGCGCGCCGCGGCCTGGACTCTCTCTGGCTTCCTCGCGATCCTCGACGAGACGACTCCGGATGCGTGGTTCGTCCAACGCATCGCGCAGATCGAGACGTCGATCCACTCCGCGCCCAATGCCGAGCGCGAGGTGATGAACATGGCCTTGATCACGATCGGTGGCCGGAACGCCGCGCTGCGCAAGGTCGCGACCGCTGCCGCGAAGCGGATCGGCAAGGTCGACGTGGACTACGGCGACACCGCGTGCAAGACGCCGGATGCAGGGCCCTACATCGCGAAGATGTGGGCGCACGCGACGGCGAAGAAGTTCGCGAGCCCCGCAGCGCAGGAACGCGCACGCGAGTCGCTCCGCACGCGCTGCTGATCGTCTGAGGAGCGTTACGAGCGCGAGGGGGCCGGACGCCTCGTGCGCGCTGCGTTGGTGACCGTCGTCGCGCGACCGGCCTCGTTACGAGCCGGTGACCAAGTTCGACCACGTGCCGGTCGTAAGACCCTGCATGGAGCAGGGCATGCAAACGGTGGGCAGGACGTTCCTCGTGTTCGCGTCCCTGACGGCATCGTTCGTCGCGCCGGCGAGCGCGCAGGTCCGGGCATCCGCCCCGCACGGCGACTGGGCCGGCGTGTCGCACGTCGTGTTGCCGCAGACCCGCGCCTCCGCTCTCGAACACGGCCGCGATCCGATCGTCATCGAGCACATCGAGGCGCGCATCGAGATCGTCGAGCAGGCGGCGGTCACCACGCTCGAGATCACCGTGCGCAATCCCTCGCCGCGTCCGGCCGAGGCGGTGCTCTTGCTTCCGGTTCAGGGCGGCGCCGCGGTGCATTCCTTCTTGTTCGAGGGCTCGTCCCTCGAACCGACCGCGCGCCTCCTCCTGCTCGACGAGGCCCGACGCACGTACGACGCGATCGTGGCGCAGATCAAAGACCCGGCGCTGCTCGAGTTCGCGGGTTGGAACCTGATCCGTTCGAGCGTGTTCCCCGTGCCGGCGCACGGCACGCAGCGCGTGCGGCTCTCGTACGACCACGTGCTGACCGCCGAACACGGACGCGTCGACTACGTGCTGCCTCGCAGCGAGTCACTCGCGGCCCTGGTGCCGTGGAGCATCCGCGCCGACATCCGCGCGCGCTCGCCGATCTCGATGGTCTATTCGCCGAGTCACGAGCTCGTCACGTCATTGCGCGAGCCGCGCCATGTCCGATTGCACGTGCACGAGCGCCGTGCGAGCGATCCGGGCGCGTTCCGCTTCTCGTACTTGCTCGAGCAGGGCGAGCTCAGCGCGTCGTTGATCGCGTATCCCGATCCGTCGATCGGTGGCGGGTACTTCCT
>JAYTBY010000516.1:0-7488 GCA_043736755.1 Planctomycetota bacterium
GGGTCGAGCACGACCCGGAGCCCGAGGTCGCGGTACACGTGGTTGGGAAGGTCGTGGTAGGAGGGGGGATGGAAACCAACCCCGAACCACGAGGCGGCCGACCATGAAGTCGTCCGGGACCTCTCCGCTGCAAGCGCCACGAAGGTGAGCGCGACGCCCGAGGCCTCGAAGAAGGAGGTCTCGACGCGGGAGCCGTCGGCCGCGACGTCGCCGACCTCGATCCCGGCGGACGCAGTGCGCGGACGCGCGCCCGAGATCACGGGCAGATCGTGAACCGAACGCCCTCGCTGAGGGCGATGTCGTCGGGCGGCGCGAACCCGGGGTCGCGTCCCCCCCACTGCGCGTGGATGGTCGTGCCCGGGACCTTCAACTGGGGGATGGGACGTCCGCCCAAATCGCCGGCCGCGAAGGCGTTGACGTCGAGCGTGTACACGCCCGAGCAATCGCTCGCGGGCGCGGGAGTCCCCCCCCGACAGGACCATCACCGTGCGCCGCAGAGGCCGCGCCACGCAGCGAGTCCCGCCCTGGAACGGGGCCGCGGCCGGGCCGGAGACTCCATAGAAGAGGAGGCCCATGGTCTGGTTGAGCACGCCGCCACACGAGATCGTGAAGCCGTCGCCGGCGCTCGCGCTGGGCGTCCCGCTCACCGTGATCGACGGCGTGCAGCCCAGCGAGTTGACCTTGGCCGAGCAGTAGGCGATCGGCGGGCAACCCTCGCGGTTCAAGAGCACGGAGACCTTGCCCGACGCGCCGTTCGTGACGACGACGTCCAGGAGGTCGTCGCCGTTCAAGTCGCGCAGGGCGATCGAGTTCGCCCCGCTCCCCGCGCCGAAGTCGAGCGACGGCAGGAAGGCCCCGTGCCCGTCGCCGAGCAGCACATTGAGCTTGTCGGCAGTGGCGCTGACCGCCGCCACATCGAGGTGGCCGTCTGCGTCGAGGTCTCCCAGCGCGACGCCGTAGGACGTGAAGCCGATCGGCAGGCTCGCGGAGGTGCCGAATGCGCCCGTGCCGTCGCCGAAGCGAACGGAGACGAAGCTCGAGAGCAGGTTCGCCGTCGCGAGGTCGAGATTCCCGTCGCCGTCGAGGTCGCCGAGCGCGACCGACCGCGGCCGCTCGCCGACCGCGAAGCTGGTCGGCGCGCCGAAGTGACCCTGTCCATCGCCGAGCAGCACCGAGGCGGTGCCGGGGAAGTCGTTCGCCACGACGACGTCGAGCGCGCCGTCGTGGTTCAGGTCGCCGCTCGCGATGGCGAGCGGGGAACTCCCCGACGGATAGTTCACAGCCGTCGCGAGGCCGCCGGCTCCGTTGCCGAAGAGCACCGCGATGCTGGCGCCCTGGTTGTTCGCCACCAGGAGATCCAGCCGCGTGTCGCCGTTCACGTCCGCGAGAAGAACCGCGCGCGGCGACGGGCCGGCCCCGAACGTGCTGGGCGCGGCGAAGCCGCCGAGACCGTTCCCGAGCAGCACGGAGACGTTGCGGATGACCCCGCGCCCGGGGTAGCGGTTCGGGCCGGTTCGCGGTGGGTCTTGGGCCCGCGGACTAGGTGATCCGTTCGCTGGGACGTACGTCCTGCAGGTCTGCGGGGCCTCTGGAGCCGCCTCGAGGCGGTCGGAGGCGCTCGTCAGCGGACCCTGGGCATGGGCGCCGCCACACCGCGCGCCGCTTGGGTGCGCGCCGCTCACTCTCGTTCCGGGCTACCAGGCGAACTCGGGCTCAGGCGGCGCTCTGGCGGGAGCGATCGTCGGCGGCGAGCTGGGCAGGTCGAGGTGATCAAGGATCCTGCGTACGACGATCCTGTCCGTGATCATCGCGATCCGCTTGCGCGCCACCGCAGTGGGGACAGGCGAGGACGTCGACGGCGAACACTCGGGCGCTGCGAGCTCGGCCCAACGGAGGCGGCGGGTTCTGGCTGGGTTCGAGAGCGCGGCGGGGGAGTCGAGTGATCTCGAGCGCGCCGTGGCTACGGGTTCCGTCGAACCGTGGTCCGACTCGTTCGGCGCGCGCGGGCCGGGCACGATGCGGTCCCGCCATTGCGCCGCGGGCGCGAGCACGCTGTGGTCGATGAGCCGATGTGCTCGCGGCCTGGGCACGAGCGCGGCGAGTCGCTCGAGGAAGGCCAGCGGGACGACGCCGTTCAGTTCGTCACGACTCGCACGCGCTCTTGCAACGCCGGGATCACCGTGCGCTCGAACCAGGGATTCTTGCTCAACCAGATGTTGTTGCGCGGACTCGGATGCGGCAGCGGGAAGTAGTGCGGACCGTACTCCCTCCATGCGCGCACGGTTTCCGTCAACGACGATTGCATGCGCGGACCCAGGTAGGCCTTCTGCGCGTATTGACTGAGGAGAATCACCAACTGCACTCGCGGCATCTTCGCTAGTAGCGGCTCGTGCCACGTCGGCGCGCACTCGGGACGGGGTGGTAAATCGCCGGAGCGGCCTGTGCCCGGATAGCAGAAGCCCATCGGCATCAGCGCGAAAACTCGCGGATCGTAGAAGGCGACGCTCTCGACGCCGAGCCACTCGCGCAGACGAACTCCGCTCGGGTCGTCCCAAGGAACGCCGCTCGCGTGGACGCGCGCGCCCGGTGCTTGCCCGATGATGACGACTCTCGCGCTCGCATGCGCCGCGAGGATGGGCCGCGGCCCCAGCGGAAGGTGCTCGGCGCAGATCGTGCAGGCGCGAACGTCGCGCAGGATCGAGGTCAGTGACTGCGCCATGAGGAGAGTGCTTTCGCTTTGCGCGGGTACTAGACGATCGATACCGGCTAGCGACCCTGGGATTTCGACAGGGTCTATCTTCGCTCGAGCGCCGCTTCGAGCTCCGTAATGCGTTGGCGCAACGGCGCCAGCGCGTCTTCGACTTCGTCGCGCGTGAAGCGCGGCGTGATGTACTTCGGGCAGTTCCAATCGAACGCTACGACGTCGATGAAGAACAAGCGCTCGACGACGCGCAGCACATCGGGCTCGGCGAATTGCGCGACGAGTTCGGGATGCAGTTGTGCGTCCTCGACACGCGCGTGACCGAGGATCTTGAGGCGCGCGCGGTGCGGATAGTCCATGAGGAATAGCGCGACGCGATCGTTCGCGGCGACGTTGCCCGTCGAGATCAGCTGACGATTGCCCTTGTAGTCGGCGAACACGAGCGTCTTGCCGTCGACTGCGCGCAGGAAACCGGGCTTGCCGCCGCGATGCTGCATGTACGGCCAGCCAGTCGTGCCGACGGTCGCCATGTAGAAGCTGTCGCGCGTGCGGATGAACTCGATCTCGCTCTCACCGAGCATGTCGTCGGGTTCTCCCGCCTCGACGTGCGACGCGCGACCGAAGTACTGCGCTTGCGCCGCCAGAACGGAGTCCGTGAAGGCGAGCTCTTGGTACTTGGAAGTCATGACGATCTCTCCGTTCGAGGTCGAGGATCACGCGCGATGCGCGACCCTCGCCGATGGCGCGTGCATCAGAAGGTCAACGTCTTCCAATCGTCCGCCAAGTACTGACGGACGTTGGACATGCCCGGCGTTCCCGCCAACTTCTTGTCCGTGAGCAAAGGAACTCCGCAAGCTTCGACGCCCTTCGTCGCGCCGAATACCGCCGCGCATCCGCACGACGCGCCCTTCACAGCTTCGCGCACGGCGTTGTAGAGACCGTTGGCGGGATGCGAGACCTTCACCAACTCTTCGGGCCAGCGCGTGCCGGCACCGCTGAAGACGATCTCGACTTCATCGCCGGATTGCATGCATTCGTGTGCGACGACGAGTGCGTTGAAGACGCGACCGAGGGCTTCTTCGCCGGCCTTGGGATCGGAGAGGACGAGGATGGCTGTTTTCATGAGAGTGAGGTCCTGGGTTCGTGAGTCTGGAAAAGGAATGGAAGCAGAGCTTGAGGACTGGGCAGGGACACGACGATCCAGCAGCGATCACCGTGTGTTTCGTGCGACGTGTGCGTTCGCGGCGCGATCGGCCTCAGCGGCGGTCGCGTACTCGATGTCGTCGCGGTAGAGCGCGTACGCCGAGTGGTACTCCATGACGCGCGCGACCTCGCTGATCAGATCCTCGTCGTAGCCAGCGCGACGGAGGAGATGGAAACCGAGCTCCATGCCGCTCGCGATTCCACCCGCCGTGACGATGCGGCCCGTGTCGACGACGCGCGCGCGACTGATGCGACAGCGAGGCGCGATCTCGGCCAGGCGATCGATCGGCACCTTGCCGAGTGGCGAGCGCTCGAGTCGATCGGGCTCCTTGCGGTTCGTCGCCGCGAGTCCGTCGAGCAAACCCATGCGTCCATAGATCCACGAGCCGGTGCAAACGCTCGTGAGCAGCGTCGTCTCCGGCAGCGAGCGGATGTAGGCGTGCAGGTTGCGATTGTTCGTTTCCTGCCGCGTTCCAAAACCTCCGGGGATGAGGAGCGCGTCCAGCGCCGGACGATCCGTGAACGCGTAGTTCGGCACCACGGTCAAGCCCGCCTGCGTTTGAACAGGGTGCTGACTCTCGGCGACGAGGAACGCGTCCAACTCCGGATCGAAGCGGCGAGCGACCGAGAACACGCCGTGCGGCGCGGCGTAGTCGATGATCTCGGCGTCCTTGAAGACGTAGATGCCGAGGCGGAATCCAGGGATGCGCGGGTACGTCGCGGTGCTCATGGCGTTACTTCGTGGGCTCGAGTGTGGGGATGGATACGAGCGCGGCGGGGCGAGCTCGTTCGAGCCCGTCACGCCACGTCCGATTCACGATCCGTGCTGTTTCACCAAGCTCGGCCAGTTCTTGTTGGCCTTGGCGATCTGCGTGTCGAAGTCGGCGTTGAACCCCTTCAGGATGTCCGCGTTGAGGTTGAGGTAGAGCTTGCCGTCGCGCACCTGCCACGTGCTGAGGTCGACCGGGAAGAGCTTGTCGACGGCGACGCCGAAAGCGCAGAACCCACCGAACTGCGGTGCGTACTTGTCGCTCTTCTCGGCGAAGAGCTTCTTGTGTTCTTCGCTGGCGAAGAGATACGTCGCGCCTTGGTACTCAGCGCTGATCGACGGCGAGCCGGGGATCGCCTTCGAGTCGGTGAAGAACGCAACCGCGTCGTAGCCTCCGACGGCGATCTTGCTGGCGCCCGAGACGTTGACCAGAGTCGGCGTCGTCGCGCGTGCCACCGGGGCGGGCGTTTCGTTGCGCTTCACGAGCCCTGGCCAATTCTTGTTGGCCTTGGCGAGCTTGGCGTCGAAGTCGGCGTTGAAGCTCTTCAAGATCTCGGTGTTGAGGTTGAGGTAGAGCTTGCCGTCGCGCACTTGCCACGTGTTGATGTCGACCGGGAAGAGCTTGTCGACGGCGGCGCCGAAGGCGCAGAACCCGCCGAACTGCGGTGCGTACTTGTCGCTCTTCTCAGCGAAGAGCTTCTTGTGCTCTTCGCTGGCGAAGAGATACGTCGCGCCTTGGTACTCGGCGGTGATCGACGGCGAGCCGCTGACGGGCTTCGCGTCGGTGAAGAAGGCGACGGGGTCGTAGCCGCTGAGCGCGATCTTGCTCGCGCCGGAGACGTTGACCAGTTCGCCCGCGAAGGCGCTGGTGGTGAGGAGGACGAGAGCGGCAGTGATCTTCAGGAAGGTCTTCATGGTCGTGGTCTTTCTGGCTCGTCGTGGATGGAAAGGTCGTGACGAGTCGGCGCGGAGCGTTCGGGAGGAGGTCGTTACAGCTCGCGAAGGCGAGCTGATTCGCGCTCCGTCGGCCGACGAAGGCAGTTCGCGTGCCAGGGGCGGCTGAAATCCTTAAGTGCTGATGCAGCAGCTTGTTGAGCCGAGCAAATGCGGCCGTGCACTGCGACGAAAAATCGTGATACCCTGACATCTCGTGGTTGAATCACGAACTTTCGCGCAGACTCTCGTCATGCAGCTGACGATGACGACACCCCTGTTCGACGACCCCAAGCAGCTGCTGCTCAACATCGCCCACGAGCGCTCGCTCCCGCGCCTGCTTCAGACCGTCGTGGAGCGTTTGTCCGCGACACCACGCGTTGCGCTGGCGCGCATCTGGCTCGTCCGTCCGGGAGAAGGCTGCGCGACCTGCACCTTCGCGGCCGAATGTCCCGACCGCACGAACTGCCTGCACCTCGCGGCCAGCGCCGGGCGATCGCTCGTCGACTCGAACATCGAATGGAGGCGCACCGACGGCGCGTTCCGTCGATTCCCGATCGGCCTGCACAAGGTTGGCTGGATCGCAGCTCACGGCGAGCCGATCGAGGTGCGCAGTGACCTCGCGACTTCGAACTGGGTCGTCCACTCCGATTGGGCGCGAGCCGAGGGTCTCGACGCCTTCGCCGGGCAACCGTTGATTCACCACGGCGAAGTTCTCGGCGTGCTCGCGGTCTTCAGTCGCGGCGGACTTGGCGACGGCTGCCTCGACTGGTTGCGGATGATCGCCAACCACCTCGCCGCCGCGATCGCAAACGCGCGCGCATTCGAGGAGATCAACGGGTTGCGCGCGCGATTGGAATCGGAGAACGACTACCTCAAGGAAGAGGTGCGCGGTGTGCACACACTCGGAGACTTGATCGGCGCGAGTCCGCCGCTGGAAGCCGTCGGCCGCAAGATCAACCTCGTTGCGCCAACCGATTCAGCGGTGCTGATCCTGGGTGAGAGCGGCACGGGCAAGGAACTGGTCGCACGCGAGATCCATCGCCGCAGTCGCCGCGCTGATCGCCCGCTGATCAAGGTCAATTGCGCCGCGATTCCGCGCGAGCTGTTCGAGAGCGAGTTCTTCGGCCACACGAAGGGCTCGTTCACCGGCGCCTTGCGTGACCGCGTCGGCCGATTCGAACTGGCGAACGGCGGAACGTTGCTCCTCGACGAAGTGGGCGAGATCCCGCTCGACCTGCAAGCCAAGTTGTTGCGCGTGTTGCAGGAAGGCGAGCTGGAGCGCGTCGGCGAAGAGCGCACGCGCAAGGTCGACGTGCGGGTCATCGCGGCGACGCACCGCGATCTGCGGCAAGAGAGCGAGGCGGGCCGTTTTCGAACCGATCTCTATTACCGACTCAGCGTGTTCCCGATCGAAGTGCCTCCGTTACGCGCGCGCGCCGAGGATGTACCGATGTTGGCCGAGGCGTTCCTCGCCGCCTCTGCGCGCAGGCTCGGACGGACGGCGCCACGCCTGACGCGAGCCGTCGCGCAGCGGCTCCAGCGCTATGCGTGGCCAGGAAATGTGCGCGAACTGCAGCACGTGATCGAGCGCGGCGTACTGACGTCCTCGGGCGCGGCGCTGGAGATCGAGCTGCCCGACACGACTCCGTCGCGCGGCGCGGCGCGCTCGTCGACGGTCGCGCCCATGGAGCTCCTCACCGAAGCCGATCTGCGCGCCAAGGAGACTCAGAACTTGCGCGCTGCGTTGCTCGCCACCGACGGCAAGGTGTACGGCAAGGGCGGAGCAGCCGAGCTCTTGGGCATGCGTCCGACGACGCTCGCTTCGCGCTTGAAAGTGCTGAAGCTCGACGCGCGCAGCCTGCGCCGCGGATCAGAGCCG
>JAYTBY010000517.1:0-3427 GCA_043736755.1 Planctomycetota bacterium
CGCGGACCTCGTCGAGCTGAGCCTTCGACGCCAAGGGTCCCATGCGCGTGACCTTGTCCGCCGGATCACCGACGACGATGCGCGCGAGCGCTGCGACGAGTTCGTCGCGCACGGAGTTCAAGGCGTCGCTCGGCACCAAGATGCGCCGCACCGCGGTGCACTTCTGCCCGGCTTTCTGCGTCATGTCGGTCACGACGTTGTTCAGGAAGAGACCGAACGTCTCCGAGGAAGCGTCGACGTCCGGCGCGAGCACTGCAGCGTTGAGCGAGTCGGCTTCGACGTTCACGCGCACGTTGTGGCGCACGAGATTCTGGTTCCCGCGCAACTTCGCACCGGTCGCGGAACTGCCCGTGAACGCCAGCACGTCCTGCGGCCCCATGTGGTCGAGCGCGTCGCCGAGCGATCCGATCACGACTTGGAAGGCACCCTCGGGCAACTTCACCTTCTCCACGACGAGGCGCGTGATGCGCCAAGCGAGGAGCGCCGTCGGCGTGCCCGGCTTCTCGACGACCGGCATGCCGGCGAGCAGCGCACAAGCTGCTTTCTCCATCATCCCCCACGCCGGGAAGTTGAACGCGTTGACGTGGACCGCGACCCCTTGACGGGGGACGCGCACGTGCAAGCCGGAGAAGCGCGGCGTGCGACCGAGCTGGACGACGCCGCCGTCGAGGAGGTACGTGCGGCTCCCGAGCTTCTCGCCGAGCCCCGCGTAGTAGGTCAGCGTCCCGATCGCGCCGTCGATGTCGAACTTGGCGTCACCGCGCGTGGTACCGCCGCTCTGGATCGAAACGTCGATGAGCTCGTCACGCTTCTCGTGGATCGCCGACGCGATGCTCTCGAGCAGCTTGCCGCGCTCGGCGAACGTCAGCGCGCGCAGCGCCGGGCCGCCCTTCTCGCGGCCGTAGGCCAAGACGGCGCGGAAGTCGATTCCGTGCGATCCCACTTGCCCGAGCGGCGTTTCGTGGGTCGGATCGACGACGGTCGTCTGTTCGCCGGCGACAGGGTGCCAGCGGCCGAGGACGTAGCTTTCGAGGCGTTCCATGGGTTCTGACTCCGGCTTCCGCGGCTCTCTGCGCCGAGTTTCGAGGGCGAGGAGTCTACGGATCCGAGTCGTCCGGGCCGAGACCCGAGCCGAGTTCGCCAGAATGAGCCCAGGCTGTCGGCGTAGTCGGCGCCCATCCGCACTGCGGCCTCCCCCATGTTCGCACTCACAGGCATGCCCATGTTCGGCTTCACGATCCAGGCCTTCCTCCTGCTCTGCACCATCCTCGCCGTGGCGGTCTGGTTCGCTACCCGCGGTGTCGCCGACCCCGCAAAGACCCGGATCACCGGCCCGGCGGGTTGCGCGATCGGCTGCGCTCTGCTCGTCGTCGTCGGCCTCGGCGCGATCGCGACCGTGGCCGTGATCGTGACGAATCTGCCCAACGAATGGGCGCGTCATGGGCCCATCTCGCGCCTCGAGCTGTCCTACGACGACCCCGTGGTGGTGGCGGACGAGGACCGTCCGATCCGCTCGACGAAGCAGGGCGTCCATGCCGAGATCGAGCTGCGACCCGGTCGCGATGCGGGTCCGATCCTCGCGGTCCTGCGACGGGAAATTTCTTCCGGGCTCGACCTCACGGTGCGGACGATCGAACGCGATGGCAGCGCACGCACGGTGATCGAGATCCACGCTCCCCTCGACGCCGAGGCGCGGCGCGAGCTGCGCCAGGCGCTCGAGGATCTGCGAGCCGAGATCCCGGGGCTCGACATCCCCTCCGGGCTGATCCTCGAGGTCCGCGGGCCGAACGACTGAGTCCGCGGTGTCCGCGGATCGAGACCCTCGAATCTGCCCGACATGCGAGAATGAGCGCGGAGCCCATGCTTTCCCTCCGTGCGATCGCGACGACAGCGCCACTCGTGCTCCTCGCGAGCGCGTGTGGCGAGACCCGCGCGGCGGAGCGCGCCACCGAACGCGTGACGGTTCAGCTCGACGCGAAGAAGTTGTTGAGCGGGATGGCCGATCAGACCACTCCCCGTGCGGACCGCGAAGGCACCTGGGTGATCCATGAGACCCGCGATGCCGTTGCGGCGGCGTGGGGCGAACGTGTGCCCTTCGCGACGGGGCTCGCGGGTCGTGTGACCGTGCACGCGGGCTTCGCCGTCAGGCTCGCCACGCTGACGCCGTCCGATGCGCGCGTCTCCTGCGCGCTACGACTCGTGTCGAGCGGGCGCGACGAAGTCCTCGCACGCCTCGATCTCGCGCTCGATGACGCCACGCAGGGTTGGACGGACCTCAGAGCGACGGTCGAGATCGCGCCCGGCTCGGCTGCCCGGTTGGAGCTCGTTGCCGATTGGACAAGCAGTGGCGCGCCGCTCGCCGAGGCGCAGGCCCTGCTCGCTCGACCGCGGGTCCACGCGCACCGCGGAGAACGTCGCAACGTGCTGGTGATCTCGGTCGACACGCTGCGGGCGGATCACCTGGGATTCCACGGCTACCCGCGCGACACGTCACCGCAGCTCGACGCGTTCGTCGCGGGTGGTACGGTGTTCGAGTCCGCGATCTCGACGTCGCCCTGGACGCTTCCGTCGTACGGAACCCTGTTCACCGGGCTAGAGCCGACGCGTCACATGGCCGGGATCTCGTTGCGGCGCGAAGCCGCGTTCGGCAGCGACCAAGATGCAGCGAGCGGTGACTACCAGTCGCTCGATCCGGAAGTACCGACCCTGGCCGAGTGCTTCGCAGCGGCCGACTACTCCACGGCGGCGTTCGTCTCGAACCCGTTCCTCGACCCGGCCAGCGGAGTGGACCGCGGCTTCGATTCCTTCGCGCAATACCTGAACCGTGCCCAGGCCGGAGTCGAACTCGCGTCGCGTTGGATCGAGAGCCGCGGCGACGCGCCCTGGTTCGCGTTCCTGCATCTCATGGATCCGCACGCGCCCTATTCGCCGCCAGCACCGTTCGACACGCAGTTCGCGCACACGCCGCTGCGGGATCTGCCCGGCGGAATACCCTCGGTCGAGTCGCTCCGGGCCGCGGAGCCGGACCGCGCGACGCGCGATCTGCTCATCGCGGCCTACGATGGCGAGATCGCGTACGTCGACGCGTGGATCGGGCGCTTGCTCGATTCTCTCGAGGCGAGCGGCGTCCTGGATCGGACGATCGTGGTGTTGCACGCCGATCATGGCGAAGAGTTCTGGGAGCACGGCGGGTTCGAACACGGACACGCCCTCCACGAGGAATCGCTGCACGTTCCGTTGGCGTTCGTGGCGCCGGGCCTCGTCGCGCCGGGACTACGCGTCGGCGGGCGCACGAGCACGACCAGCGTGTTCGCGACGATCCTCGACCTCGCCGGCGTCCCGGTGCCGCTCGATCTGGATGGCGTGAGCACGGCGCCGCTCTTGCGACTGGGAGAGCGCGCGACCGCGCGTCTGGCCCCGCGACCGT
>JAYTBY010000518.1:0-3420 GCA_043736755.1 Planctomycetota bacterium
CCGGGTCGCTTCGAAAACAGCGGGGCGGAGCCTGACTCCGCACCGACGACCAGAACGCGATCCGTGTCGACCAACGCCCGCACCGACGCCAGCGCTTCCCCCGCACCCAGAGCACCACGGGTGACCGTCCGCCACCTTTCGGGCACACTACTTCGCTCGCATGGATCGACCGAAACCGGAGGACCCCGAGCCGACGCGCATGACCCTCGGCGGTCACCTCGAGGAGCTGCGCAAGCGCCTCTCGCGCAGCCTCGTCGCGCTGATCCTCGCGCTCGTCGTCGCTTGGGTCTTCAAGGAGGAAGTCCTCCAGCACGTGATGTGGCCCTGGCGCAATGCGGTGCACCAGATCAACGCCGACCTCGTCGTGCGCAGCGAGGCCGCGCTCGTCGCCGACCCCCTCAAGAAACGCGACGACTACTTCCTGACCATGGACCCGTCGGACCAGCGCCTGAGGAGCCCGGTCCAAGAACGCCTGTCGTCGTTCGGCGTGGGGGACTCGTTCTTCGTCTCCCTGAACCTGTCGCTGTACGTCGCGGCGTTCCTCGCGGGTCCGTACGTCCTGTTCGAGCTGTGGCAGTTCATCGCGGCCGGGCTCTTTCGCCACGAAAAGAAGCTCGTCTACCTGTACTTCCCGCTCTCGCTGATCCTCTTCTTCAGCGGCGTCCTCTTCTGCTTCTTCCTGATCGTCCCGTCCGGGCTCTACTTCCTCTCGACGACGTTGCCGGTCGAGATGGTCGAGCCACAGCTCGGGCTGGAGAAGTACGTCGACTTCCTCACGAAGATGTGCCTCGCGATCGGCGCGGTGTTCCAACTCCCGATCCTCATGGTGTTCTTCGCGTCGATCGGTGTCGTCGACCCGAATAGCTTCGGCAAGTGGCGCAAGCACTTCATCGTCGTGGCGCTCCTCGCGGCGGCGATCATCACGCCGAGTCCGGATGCGATCACGCAGCTCCTGACGACGGCGCCCATGCTGGTCCTCTACGAGGTCGGCATCGTGCTCGCGCGTTGGCGCGGAAAACCCCGTCAGAAACCCGCGGCAGGAGCGGCATGAGCGGCATGAGCGGAATAGGCGCGTCGCGTCGCGATCTCGCCGTCGCACTCGTCGCGACGGGTGACGAGCTCGTCGAAGGTCGCCACGTCGACACGAACTCGAGCGTGATCGCGCGCGCGCTGATCGACGCTGGCTTCGAGCCGCGGCGGTTCACGGTGCTCGGCGACGACGAGGACGAGCTCATGCGCACGCTCGTCCAACTCGCGGAGGACCACGGCGCGATCGTTCTCACCGGCGGGCTCGGCCCCACGCTCGACGACGTGACGCGTCACGCAGCTGCGCGCGCCGCGGGTGTCGAGCTCGTGCAGGACGAGGCCGTTCTCGCGGACTTGCGCGCGATGTTCGAACGTCGCGGTCGCACGTTCTCGGAAGCCAACGCGCGCCAAGCCTTGTTCCCGCGCGGCGCGCACGTGCTGCCGAATCCGAACGGGACCGCGGCTGGATTTTCGCTCGAAGTCGGCGGAGCACTCCTGTGCGCGCTGCCCGGTCCGCCGCGTGAGATGCGGCCGATGCTCGTCGATCACGCGCTGCCGCGGATCACGGCGCGCGCCGCTGGATTGCCGTCTGTCGAACGGCGCCTGTTCCACCTTTTCGGACTCCCCGAGAGCGCCTTCGCCGATCGTGCCGGCGATTGGATGGCGCGCGGCGCGAATCCGCTGGTCGGCGTGACGGCGAGCGGCGGTCGGCTCTCCGTTTCCGTGCGCGCCGAGGCCACGACGCGCGTGGATGCGCAGCGCATCTGTGCCGCGCGCAGTTCCGAAATTCGCACGCGCTTCGCGGAGTGGATCTTCAGCGAGGACGAGCCCGACTTGGCCGCCGTCCTCGGCCGCGAGCTCCTCGCGCGGAACGTCACGGTGAGCTTCGCCGAATCCTGCACCGGGGGCCTCGCCGCGGAGCGACTGACACGCACGCCGGGGATCAGCGCGGTCTTCGAAATCGGTTTCGTGACCTACGCGAATCGCGCCAAGGTCGAACTCCTGGGCGTCGATCCGGCCCTGCTCGTCGCGCACGGCGCGGTTTCGTCGCCGGTTGCGGCAGCGATGGCGCGCGGCGCGGCCGAGCGCTCCGGGGCCCGACTCGCGGCCTCGATCACGGGGATCGCCGGTCCCGGCGGTGCGACGCCAGAGAAACCGGTCGGCCTCGTCCACATCGGGATCTGTGCCGACGGCGTCGTGACCACCGAGGAACGGCGCTTTCTCGACCTGGGCCGCGATCTCGTGCGCGATTTCGCGACGAACACGGCCTTCGACCTGCTCCGGCGCGCCCTGCTGACCCTGCCGCGTGACTCGAGCCCGCGGACTCGTTGACCGACCCGCAAACGGCCGATAGGCTCTCCGCCCCACTACCCCGTGGTGTAATCGGTAACACAACAGGTTTTGGTCCTGTTATTTCTGGTTCAAGTCCAGACGGGGTAACCAACTTCGCCGCGCGGCACTTCCTCGAGCCGAAGCAGGGCTGGCTCGGGCCGAAGCCGTGCGCACTCGGTCGGAAGAAGTACCGGGACTTGCTCGTCCCATCGGTCCCCATCGTTCGCCGGGAGTCCGTCCATGCTGTATCGCTGCGTCGTTGCGTTCCTCACTCTCGCTTCGTTCGCGCTCGCAGGTCGTGCCGCGGCCCAAGGTCCCGTGCAGCTCGCGCTGAGCGGCGAGATCGATCGTACCGGGGGCGCGCGCGCCGAGGTCGAGGTCACGTTCGCGAGCTCCAACGGCAACGCCGCCACGGCGCGCTTCTCGATGTTCTTGGCCGAGCGCACGAGCGCCGCCGACCTCGGGGTCCTGCTCGAAAAGCGCCTCAGCGCAGCCGGAGTCCGCGTCATCAACGCCAGCGGCGGTCAATCCGCGCGTCCGATCACGAGCCTCTTCTTCGATGACGTCCTCGCGATCGGGTTGCGGCTCGGGCACGGGCTGCGCTCGACGGTGACGCTGGGCGAGGACCGGCCCGCATCCGTGCGCATCCTGCCGCCGGAAGACGCCAAGCAGGACGCCGAGTTGCGCGTGACCGCGTCGACGTGGATGGCCCACGAACGCCGTCACCAACGCCTCGAAATCGAGGCGCGTCTCGAGGCCGCGGCGCCCGTCGTGCGGATCGCCGACCTGCTCGTCGGCGCCAGCACCCGCGCCGGCTGGCCCAGCGACATGCAGAACCACGAAGCCTGGCTTCCCGGCCCCGCCGCGGCCGGCAACGTGGTGGATGCGGTGAACTTCGACCTGCAGACCTCCGGCGACTGGCGGCTCGAGATCGCGCTCGTGCCGCGGACTCAGGCGCGCTGACCGGGGCGCACGTCAGGATTGTGAGGTGAGGGGCGGTCAGGCTGCTCCGCGGCGCGCGCGGCGGGGTGGGGCGCATGACCGTCCCTCCTCCTCACAATC
>JAYTBY010000519.1:0-7456 GCA_043736755.1 Planctomycetota bacterium
TACCGCGAGATGTCATGGCGCTCGTGGAGCCAGTTGAACGACGAGAGCACGGTCACGAGTGAGGTCCAGGTCACGCCGCCGTCATTCGAGATCTGCGGCTTGCGCGAGTCCCAGAACCCGTCGTCCTCGGCAAACGAGTAGCTCTTGAACCGCAACTCGATCGTGCCGGACGTCGCCGGCAGCGCGATCGCTTGGGTGCAGGTCAGGTACTGGAAGTCCCACAGACCGGGCTCGAACGTGCATGTGGTCGAGGACCCGAACCACACGCAATGCGAGCCACTCGGGAACGGCTCGGCGATCCGAGTGCACGCCTCGGAGTCATCCTGCGCGTTCCACAGGTTGGTCATCGTCCAGCGTGAGTATCCGGACTCGAAGTCCTCCGAGAAGAGGGTGCTCTGTGCCGACGACGGCGCGGCAATGGCGGCAAGAACGAGGCTGAGCGCTGCGATCGATCGCATGGGGACGACGGTGTGCGGTGAAGGCGGGGCTGTCCGTCCATTCTGACCCGACCGCGCCGTGTTGCGCGAAGCCGGTGCTGGTAGGCCTTCGTTCTCTCCATCAGACTCCTCGCCCGCGAAGAGCTCGCCCGCCCCGTGACCAGCCCCCGCCCTGCCCCGCGTGACCTGCGCGCTTTTCTCGACGTTCTGCGTGCGGAGGGTGAGCTCGTCGAGGTCGAAGTTCCCGTCGACCCCGACCTCGAGGTCGCGGAAGTCCATCGACGCGTCATCGCGGCGAACGGGCCGGCGATCCTGTTCCGCGACCCGCGCGGCGCGAAGTTCCCGCTGGTCACGAACCTCTTCGGATCGGCGCGCCGTGTCGAGCTCGCGTTTGGTTCCCGTCCGAGCGAACTCATCCGCCGCGCCGCGAAGCTGCCCGAGGAACTGATCCCGCCGACCATCGGCAAGTTGTGGAAGGAGCGCGATCTGTTCCTCGCACTGGCGAAGGTCGGCATGAAGCGCGCAGGATCGGGGCCGGTCTGCGAAAACGTTCAGAATCCGCCGCGATTGTCGGAACTTCCCGCGCTGAGGACGTGGCCGCGCGACGGCGGGCGATTCGTCACGTTACCGCTCGTCGCGACGCGCCACCCGGTGACGCACGGGCCGAACCTCGGGATGTATCGCGTCCAACTCTTCGACGATCGCTCGTGCGGATTGCACATGCAGATCGGCAAGGGTGGCGGGTTCCATCTCGCGGAAGCGGAAGCGCGTCGCGAACCGTTGCCCGTCGTCATCCACGTCGGTGGACCGCCGGCGTTGATCCTCGGTGCGATCGCTCCGCTGCCTGAGAACGTGCCTGAACTCCTGCTGACGAGCTTGATGCTCGGTGAGCGCGTGCGCCTCGCCGAAACGTCGTATTCGGCCGTTCCAATCGTGTCGGACGCCGAGTTCGCGCTCGTCGGCTCGATCCAACCCGGCGCGCGTCGGCCCGAGGGTCCGTTCGGCGATCACTACGGCTACTACAGCGAGATCCACGACTATCCGTGGATGCAGGTCGACACGCTGCTGCACCGTCGCGACGCGATCTGGCCCGCGACGGTGGTCGGCAAGCCGCGCCAGGAGGACTTCTACCTCGGTGATTTCCTGCAGGAGCTCTTGTCGCCACTCTTCCCGGTCGTGATGCCGGCCGTGCTCGATCTCTGGAGCTACGGCGAGACGGGCTATCACGCGCTGTCCGCCGCCGTCGTTCGCGAACGCTATCGGCGCGAGGCGATGGCGAGTGCCTTCCGGATCCTCGGCGAGGGTCAGCTGTCACTGACGAAGTTCCTGCTCCTCACGAACAAGAGCGTCGACTTGCGCGACTTCCGCGCGGTGCTGCCCCACGTGCTCGAACGGGCTGATTTCCGCACGGATCTCTTCATTTTCGCCAACCTGTCGATGGACTCGCTCGACTACGCCGGACCGAAGATCGAGCAAGGCAGCAAGGGCGTACTGCTCGGTTGCGGCGATCCGATCCGCAAATTGCCGACCGAGTTCAGCTGCTCGCTGCCGGTCGGCGTCCGCAAAGTGCGCGTGTTCTGTCCCGGCTGCGTCGTGGTCGAAGCGCCGAAGTACGCGGACGAGAAAGACGCCGCGTCACGCATCGCGCGCGATCCCGCGTTCGCGAACTGGCCGCTCGTCGTGATCTCCGACGACGCAGATCGACACGTGAAGAGTTCCATGAATTTCCTGTGGTCGACGTTCACGCGCTTCGACCCGGCCTCGGACATCCACGCGGCCAAGCTCGAACTCGTCGGCGGTCACCCGAGCTACACGCCACCGATCGCGATCGATGCGCGCATGAAGCCTTGGTACCCGATCGAACTCTTCGCAGACGAACGCACGGCCGCGACCGTCACGCGCCGCTGGAACGAGTACTTCCCGGGCGGGATGGAGATGGGCGACTCGGACCGCGGACATCTCGACTGACGGCGGCCGCTCGAAGCTTTGGCACGAAGGCTGAGCGCGCGCGGAGCTAGCCCGGAGTTTCCTGCGTCGTCCGGACCATGGCACGGTGCGAGCCCGCACACGCCGTGTGGTTTTGTAGAGATCCTGGAACCCGGTCCGGGTTGAAGTGGCCGGACGTGACGAGGCTTCGTCGACAATCTGGTCGAGGACGGACTTCGGACGTCATGCTGGCGACGCGCCCCCGTAGACGGCGGCGAGATCAACCAACCATGAACATCCGCAACGTCCTGCTTCCCGCCCTGACTCTTTCGCTTCTCGCCTGTGGAGTCTCGGCCACGAGCGCGCAGAGCGAGTCCGCCCAAAGAGCCGCTGGATCCAGAGAAGATCCGACCTCGGCACTCGCTGCGGTTCCGGCGCCTACCTTCGATGCGATCCACGTGCCTTGGAACGCGATCCTCGAGCAGCGCGTGCGCGGCGGTGACTTCGACTACCTCGGCCTCTCGAAAGAGCGCGCTGGGTTGGACACGTACATCGCGTCACTCGAAGCCGTCACGTTCGACGTGTTCTCCACGCTGTCGCGCACGGAGCGGTACGCGTTCTGGGTCAACGCGTACAACGCCTACACCGTGAAGCGCGTGCTCGACGGGTATCACGTGAAGAGCATCCGCGACCTCGGTGACGAGAAGCTGTCGGTGTGGGATCGCGACTTCGTACCGCTCGGCGCGCTGCAGCCCACTCTCGCGAAGGAGAAGCTCACGCTGAACGACATCGAGAACAAGATCCTGCGCCCGACGTTCCAGGACGCGCGCGTGCACGCCGCGATCAACTGCGCATCGAAAGGGTGTCCGCCACTCCGCGCCGAGGCCTTCACTGCCGCGAAGCTCGAGGCGCAGCTCGACGAACAGGTGAAAGCGTGGCTCGCAGACACCACGCGCAACCGTTTCGATGCCCAGAAGAAGCGTGTCGAGATCTCGAAGGTCTTCGAGTGGTTCGCCGAAGACTTCCAGAAGGAGGCCGGCAGTGCGACGGCCTGGATCGCGCGCTTTCGACCGACGGACAAGGGTTGGTTGATCGCGCGGGACAAGCCGACGGTGTCGTTCCTCGAGTACGACTGGGCACTGAACGAAGCGAAGCTCTGAAGGGCGTCCGAAAAACTCGAGCCTACACGCTCTCAGACTCCTTCTGCGCTGCTCCGCAGCGCGAGAGCGGTGAATTCTTCACACGCTCTGAGGCGTCGATCTGAACGGCGCGCTGGAAGGCCTAGCCGTTGCGGAAGTCGTAGAAGCTCGCGTGCTCGAGCTCCGGCGCGGCGGCGCGGCGCACTTGCAACGTGCGGATCGCCCATAGATCGCGAAACACGCGGTACTTCAGCGCGGTCGAGTCGAGGTAGTCGACGCCGCTCGATCCGCCCGTTCCCGTCCGTCGACCGATGATGCGCTCGACCATTCGCGCGTGACGTTGACGGAAGATCACGAACCGCTGCTCGAGTTCGACGAGTGCTTCGAGCAGTTCGCGCGGCCACGCGAGCAACGGCAACTCGCGGTACGTCTCGATGAAGAGCATCGCGGCGCGAATACGGCGACGGCGTGCTCCCCCTTCGGCCTCCGTGGGTGCGAAAAACGCGCGTACCATCTCTTTCTCGGTCTCGTAGCGCCGGCGCAGCTCGACGCGCTCCTTGTCGCCTTCCGCGATGGCCATCGCGTGGTCGGCGTTCAAGTCGATCTCGCTGGCGTGCGCCGCGAGGAACCGTTCGAGGAACGCGGTCAAGCGTGTTTCAGCCTGCGGGTGATTCGCTTCGCAACCGTCGATCGGCGTGCGCCACAACCACGCGTCCACTGCATCGCGCAGGCACGGAACATCCGCCAACGCGCGACGCACGCGCTCGAGCGCCGGTGAATCGGCGCCGCCCGGGCCGCGCAGCGCCGCTTGGTAGCCCGATCCGCTCGCGCCCGCGGGGCCGAGCGAGAGGCGTTCACCTTCGGGCAACCCCATCAGGATCTCGATCTGTCGCAACTGAGCGCTCTGGAATCCGCTCGCGGGCAAGAGCTTCGTGCGGAACGCGAGGAACTCGCGCGTCGGCATCGTCTCGATCACGTCCCAGTGGATGTTCGCGACGCGCAGGATCGTGCCCGTGCGCTTCAGGCTGCGAACGGCGCCCGACAACTCCTGTTCGGCCACGCGCTCGGGCAGGAACAGATCACGCGCGGCCTGCACCTCGCGCAGGATCAGCTTGAACCACAGCTCGAAAACCTGGTGCACCGTGATGAAGAGCACCTCGTCGTTGACGAGCTTTGTCTCGTCGCGCTCGAGGCCGTCTTGCAGCGCAAGCAAGTCTTCGACACGGATGTAGTCCCAATACGTTGCGGGCTTCTTCTCGGACATGGCGCGCAGAGGCTATCGGGACGGACGGCGCGGACGAAGCGCCGAGGATCCCGAACGCGACCTTGCACGCCGCGTGCGTCGAGCGGGATGCTCCCGGCATGTTGATCGCTCTCCTCGCTTCACTAGCGTTCCAGGTCGCGCCTACGCCCCCCACGGTCCAGACACCGCGCGCGACGACGATCGCCTGGGGCTCGTGCGCCAGCGACACGAAGTTCCCGGTTCAGCCGATCTGGAGCGTGCTCGCGGCCGCGAAGCCCGACGCGGTTGTTCTGCTCGGCGATACGCCCTACATCGACTCGACGGATCTCGCGCAGCAGATCGCGCGACGTAAGACGTTCTTCGAGCGCGAGGACGTGAAAGCGTTGCGTGCCCTCGCTCCGTTCCACTGCACATGGGACGACCACGACTTCGGCACGAACGACGTGGACGGGCGGATCGTGGGCAAGGAGAACTCACGTGCAGCGTTTCTCCAGTTCCAAACGGGTGGACCCTTCGGCGAGGACGATCAGGGCATCTACCACTCGTTCCGCGTCGGGCCGGTCGAAGTGTTCCTGCTCGACACGCGTTGGTTCGCGCGCACCGAGGATGCGGAGGGACGGCCGGGACAGCCGACGTTGCTCGGCAAGGCGCAGTGGACATGGCTCGAGCAGGGACTGCGCGCGTCCACAGCACCGTTCAAGGTCCTCGCGTGCGGGATGATCTGGAACGACGCGGTACGTCCGGGAAAAACCGATCATTGGGGCGCGTACCGACACGAACGCGAACGGCTGTTTCGCTTCCTGGGCGCGAACGCGATATCGGGCGTCGTCCTCGTCGGCGGCGACATCCATCGCTCGCGCGTCGTGCGGCATCCGACGCGCGAGATCGTCGGGTACGAGATCACGGAGCTCATCACCTCACCGATGGCGCAGTCCGTCATCGCATCCGCGGATGCCCTTGATCCGGGTCTGGTCTGGGACATCGGCGTCGAGCACACTGCGCTGGTGACGAGCATCATCGGGGGTGACGGAGATCAGGTGCTCCGTGCGCAATTCGTCGACGAGAAGGGGGCCTATCTCTTCACGACGCGTCTTGCCGCGAGTCACTTGCGGGCGTCGGCGTCGGCCGGCGGCAGCGCGCGGACTCCGGTCGGGACGTTCACCGCTCTGGCCAGGGTCGAGGGCTCGAACGCGTTGCCCACGACCGTGTACCGCCCCCACGGCTTCACGGCGGAGCGCACGTGGCCCGCGCTCCTCTTCCTGCACGGCATGGGCGAGTCCGGGACCGACAACGAGGGTCAACTCGCCGTCGGCCTCGGGCCCGAGCTGCGAGCGCACCCAGAACGCTGGCCGTTTGTAGTGCTTTTCCCGCAGAAACCAGGCGTCGAGGACGAGTGGGAGGATCACGAGGCGAAGCTCGTCGCCCTGCTCGAGTCCGCGGTGCGCGACCACGCGGTGGATCCGCGCCGCATCGCGATCACGGGCCTCTCACAGGGTGGACATGGCACGTGGGAAATCGCCCGTCGTCACCCGGATCGCTTCGTCGCGGTCGCGCCGATCTGCGGCTATCCGGCGCCGCCCACGCACGGCTGGGCGAACTTCGATCGCAAGCGCGATTGGACGATCGAGATGGCGCGCGCTTCGGCCGCGACCCTCGCCGAGACGTTGCGTGCGAAACCCGTGTGGTCCGCGCACGGCGACAAGGACCCGATCGTGCCAGTCGAGTTCACGGACGTCGTCGTCGAAGCGCTCCGCGAGCGCGGCGCGGCGCCGACGTACTTGCGACTCGCCGGCGTCAGTCACGACGCTTGGGTGCGCGCGTACGGTGAGCCGGCGCTCTCGACGTGGCTCTGCAATCAGCTCGGCGCGCGCTGACCGCGCGCTTCCCACGCGAACGCGAGCCAGCCGGCGATCAAGAGGACTCCTCCGATCGGCGTGATGGCGCCAAGCCAACGGGGTCCGCCGAGGACGATCACGTAGAGCGTGCCGCTGAAGATCACGGCGCCGAGGAGAAGACACCAACCCGCGATGTGACGCCCCGGTGCGCGCGCGAAGAGTCCGTAGAGCACGAGCGCCGGCGCATGGACGAGGTGGTAGAGCACGCCCGTTTGCCAGATCTCGAGATCCGCGGGCGTGACGCGGTCCTTCAATCCGTGCGCGCCGAATGCGCCGCACACGACGGCGAGTGCCGTCGACACGGCACCGACCGCGATCCAGTTCTTCATCGTGGTTCTCCCGTCGGATCCTGGCCTTCGAGAGCGCGCCGAATCTCGCCGGGGAAACCGCTCGCGTCGTTCGTGCCGAGGAGCTTCGTCTCCTCGAGCGCGCGTCGCAGTGCTTGTTGACGGCGCACACGTTCCGCGACGGCGCTCTCGATGCGCCGCGCGAGTTGACGCTCGGGAAGTCCGTGCAGGCCGAGCTCGCGCCACTCTTCCTCTGGGAGAAGGCGCTCGACGACGTCCGCGACTTGCGGCGGAAGTGTGCGAATCAGCGCATGAATCCGGTCGTTCTCGTGCTCGATCGTGCTCGATTGCAACAGCGCGAGCCCGCCGATCACCGCTGCGAATCCAAGGGCCCACAACGTCGCCGACGGCGCGAAATCGAGGCCCGCGGGCGGGAAGCCCATCTCGAGCGGCGTGAACGAACCGAGCGACACGCGCGAGATCGGGGCCAGGAAATCGAACGGCAACCACGACAGGATCGGCACGTCGA
>JAYTBY010000520.1:0-3418 GCA_043736755.1 Planctomycetota bacterium
AACATCGGTCCCGCGGTTCCGTGATCGATCCCGTTCGACGCGTTGTCGGCGACGCGGCGACCGAACTCGGAGTAGATGACGACGAGGCAGTTGTCGCCCGCCGGAGTCCCGCGCATATCACGCAGGAAGGCGGCCAATCCGCCGTCGAGTTCGCTCATCAGCGTGTCGTGACGGCGGCGATGGTCCTCGTGCGTGTCGTACCCGTACTGCGCGACGCTGAGGACGCGTACGCCGACTCCACTCGCCAAGAGCGCCGCCGCCGTCTTCAGATCCTGAGCGACTTCGGACTTCGGGTATTCGACGCGCGGGACGTACTGCGCCGCGGCTTTGCGCACCTCGGCCGAACTCACGCGCGCGTTCGCCGCGATCCCGCGGATCGCGTCGAGCGGCCGACCGTTGCCCATCGGATGATCGGAGTTCTTCGTGGCTGCCGCCGCGATCGCTTGACCGTTCTCGGCCCAGCGGTACGCCGGCGGAGAATCGAAGCACACGATCGGATGCGTCGAGCTGTGCAACGAGTACGGCAGCGACTGCCCGACGTGCACGGCGTGCGGTTCGGTGCGATCGCTCGGATACATGCGCGCCATCAGCCGGCCGATCCAGCCGTCACCCGCGGCACGACCTGTCGTCTGACCGGTGTGCCAGATGTCGAGCGAGGTGAAGTGCGAGTGGTTCGGCTTCGGATAGCCGACTCCCTCGACGATCGCGAGGCCGCCCTCGTCGTAGACGCCGCGCAGCGACTTCAAGTTCGGGTGGAAGCCGCGGTAGTCGTCGAGGCGCAACACGTCCTTCGCCGCGATGCCGACGCGCGTGCGCGAGCGGTGGTAGACGTCCTCGCCGAACGGGATCACGGTGTCGAGGCCGTCGTTGCCGCCGTTCAGCTCGAGGAGGAGCATCGTGCGCGGAGCCGCGCCGGCCACCTTCTCGTCGAACGGCGCGGCCCACGCGCGCGTGCGACCGGACATGAGCCAGCTCGCGCCGAGAATGGCACCGGCGCCCGTGAGGAGCCTGCGGCGGTCGAAGTCGTGTCGTTGGTCGGTCATGGTGTTCGTGCTCGTTCTTGTGCTGTGTGCGACGCGCGCTTCAGTGCAGCTGCGCTTCGGGAAGGCTCAGGACCAAGTGCGCGAAGCGGCGCAGCAAGTCCTCGGCCTGTTCGGACTGGAGTAGTTGCCCGGCGGCGATGCCGCGCGATTCACGTTCGCGGGCGAGCCACGCGGCGGGCTCAGTGACCATCGCGTCCTCGAGGGGGACCGCGAGGATGCGCACGAGCAGGGCGCGCGCGATCTCGGCGTCGGAACGGGCCCCCGCGGCTTCGACGAGACGTTTCAGGTCGATTTCGGCCGAAAAACCGCGCTCCTGGATCGTGCGGATGTGGTTCAGCCCGTTGGTGCGGCTGGCTCGGTCGCGTTTCGGCTTGCCGCCTTCCATCGCCATCGCACCGCCCTCTTCGAACTCTTCGTCGAAGACGAGGCTGCGCACGTCGACGAGGCCGAGCATCGCGCCGGTCACGTTGCTGCGGTTCATCAGGGTCGACGTCGTGATCCACGACATCCCACCATCCCAACCCTTCACGCTGGGTGGCCAGAACAGTCGCTGACCGAGCATGTCCGCGCCGTTCAGGAGGAACTGTCCCGGCACTTCGAAGTCGAGACGGCGGCACGTGCCGACCAGGAACTCGACCGGCCCCTGCACTCGCGCGCCCACGACTTCTTCGCGATAGAACGCGTCGTCCTGGAACAGTCGGCGCAGGAACGCAGCCGTGTCGTAGTCCGTTTCGCGCAGGAAGCGCGCGTAGTCTTCGACGCGCTCCTCGTCCGGCGCGACGCCCTCGAAGAAGAGGATCGCCTTGCGAGCGATGAAGCGCGCGCACGCCGGTTGTTCCAGCACGATGTCGACGCACAAGTCACCGTCGAGCTGCCCCGTCACGCCGAGGAACGATTTCTGGCCGAAATCGTGGTCCAAACGCCGGAACGTGAACTTGCGCTCCTCGTCCGTCCAACCCGTGAACGCGCGCGCCGACTCCTTGATGTCGACCTCGGTGTAGTTGCCGTCGCCCAGCGCGAAGAGTTCCATCAGCTCGCGCGCCCAGTTCTCGTTCGGGTGCGCCTTCACGTTCTCGGCGTTGTCGAGGTACTCGAGCATCGCCGGCGTCTTCCCGATCCCCTGCACGAGCGTGCGGAACGAACCGAGCGCATTCTCGCGCAAGAAGCGGATCTGCTCGATCATCTCCTGGCTGTTCCCGACCTCCTTGATCGAGGTCGCGAAGTGCCCGTGCCAGAAGATCGTCATGTGGTCGCGCAGGGCGTCCTCGCCGCGGACCATGCGCTCCAACCACCAATCGCCGTACTTGTTCAGCGCGACGATGATCTCGATCTGGTGGCCGGTGTAGTTCTCGCGGCGACGCAGGACGAAGTCGAGGCGCTCGGAGGGATCTTCGAGCTCGCCGTGGAGGTTCGCGCCCTGGAGGATGTCCGGTTCGGGCGTCGCGGACGCATCCGGGAAGAAGCTCTCGACCGCGCGCTCACGCCCGAGCGCCGTGAGCCGCTCGACATCCGCCGTGTCGCCGCCGAAACCGGCGCGGTTCAGGAGGTGCTCGGCGAGGCGGGCGTCCCACTCGGGCGCGACAGGCGTCACGCCGGCGGCGGTCACGCCGGCGGGGGTCGGAGCCGCGGTTGGACCGACGGCTTCCGCAGCCCGCAGCGCGGGCACGAGGGAACCGAGAACGACGAGAACGCCGTGAACGTGCCGCATGGGGACTCAGGGCGCCGGAGAGTGGGGATCCGGAACTCTGGACGGCGAAGTGTCCCCCCGTGGGAAAAACCTGTCAAGGCGATCTGCCGACTGAGGAGCGAACGCCGGGCCCCTCCCGGGCCGGGACGCGAGCGGTTCCTACGCTGACGATTGCTCGTGCGTTTGCCGAGCTGTGTTCGCGATCAGAGCAAATGCAGGCGTTCAAAGGCCTGTTCGGGGTCTCTCGGGAGCTCGAGGCCACTGATCATCACGAGTGCTCTCCACGCGGCCTCACGCACGGAGTCCTCGGGCGCTGAGAGCAGATAAGCCATGGGCCGGATCGCCGAAATCGCGCGCAGGCTCGCGAGCACCTCGCAAGCGAGGAGACGCAGTTGCGGTTCGTCGCGTTCCAGCACGATCGCGACTTCCTCGGCGAGCGATTCCCTCCAAATGAGTCGACCGGCGTAACCACGCAGGGCTGCGGCGACGCGGACCGAGTCTCTCGATTCGAGGTCGGCTCGGTGCGAGGCCCGCTCGCCCTCGTTCCAGCGCGTCTCCGACTCGAGCCAGGCCCACCACGGTTCGGGAGTCGCACCGAATCCGAGGCCCGTGAGCCGCCGCAGCGCCCAGAGCGCGGACTCGCGAGTCGGCTCGTCCGCGTCCTGCAGGCCCTCGATGAGCTCGCGCG
>JAYTBY010000521.1:0-3418 GCA_043736755.1 Planctomycetota bacterium
CAACCGGGCCCCGATTGTCCGAACGTCGGCGCGTGGTGATCACGCGCGCGCTGATCCGCACGCTCTGGTCCGATCGTTGATTCTCGGCGCCACGAACTCGCGGGAGAAAAATCGAGATTGAGCCGCGACCGGCGCGCGACCCGAGCGTCGTCTTGGGTAGGCGGGCATTCCGTCCGCCCGCCAGACGAGGAACATCCATGCGCTTCGATTTCAGCAACGTGGACGACGTCGAGTCGTTCGTGTCCGTCCCCGAGGGCCTCTACGCCGTGCGCATCGCCGAGGTCCGCGAGGGCCGATCGCGTGACGGCAGCACGCGTTGGACCTTCCGTCTCGAGGTGCTCGACGGCGACCACGCTGGCCGCACGGCAGCCTGGGATTCGCTGACTTGGAGCGATCGCGGCATTTACCGCGTGAAGAAGGTGCTCGCGGTGCTCGGGATCGACGTCTCGGGCGAGGTCGAGGTCGATTCCAAGGACCTCGTCGGGTTGCGCGCCCGCGCGCTGGTCCAGCCCGAAGAGCGCGAGGACCCGACTTCGGGGAAGCGCCAAGTGCGGATGCGCGTTCCGTACCTCGGCTATGAGCCCCTCGTGGGCGGTCCGCGGCCCGAAGTGACGGGCGGCGACGATCCCGGCGTTGACGGATGGGACGAAGGGGACGACGCTGGCGCGCATGGAGCGGAGCGACCCAGCGGGCATGGAGCGGAGCGACCCAACGGGCACGGAGCGGAGCGACCCAACGGGCATGGAGCCGCGCGACCCGACGGGTACGGAGCCGCGCGACCCGACGAACACGCGGCGCGACGCAGCAACGGGTCGGGAAGGACCGGCAGCGCTCCGTTCTGACGCACGCGACGACGCGCTGGTCGCAGCGGCGGTCGGGGCACTCGCGCACGCGTACAGCCCGTACTCGAAAATCCAGGTCGGGGCGGCGCTGCAAGCGCGCGACGGGCGTGTGTTCACCGGCTGCAACGTCGAGAACGCGAGCTTCGGCATGACGTGGTGCGCCGAGCGCACCGCGATCGTGAAAGCCGTGTCCGAAGGCACGCGCGAGTTCACGACGCTTGCGATCGCGACGAGCCTGCCGCACGCGATCATGCCGTGCGGGGCGTGTCGCCAGGTGCTGCACGAGTTCGCGCCGACGTTGCGCATCGTCGTCGTCGGCACAGATGGGCATCGCTATGCGACGGTGCTCGAGGACATCCTGCCCGAGGCGTTCGGGCCGTCGGATCTGTCGCGGAGCTAGGGGAGCAGAACGTGCCGAAGTCCGAAGCCGCGCTCGCGCGACGTGCGCGCGAGTTGCGCGAGACCATCGCGCGGCACGATCGCCTGTACTACATCGACGGCGCGCCGGAGGTGTCCGACGCGGAGTACGACGCGTTGTTTCGCGAGCTGAAAGAGCTCGAAACCGCGCATCCGGGCCTCGCCGTCCTGGATAGCCCGACGCGTCGCGTGGGAGCGCCTTTGCCCGAAGGCTCGAGCCTCGCAGTCATCCCGCACGCCGTGCCGATGCTGTCGATCGACAGCTTGTTCACGGCCGACGAAGTGCGCGATTTCGAGGCGTCGATCCTGCGCTTCCTCAAGTTGGACGACCGCGAGCTCGCGTGGGTCGTCGAGCCGAAGTTCGACGGAGTCAGCGCGTCGCTCGTCTACGAGAAGGGTGTCCTCGTGCGCGCAGTCACACGCGGCGACGGCGAGAAGGGCGAGGACGTCACCGCGAACCTCCGCACCGTGCGCGACATCCCGCTCGTGCTCGACGGATCGAAGCGCGCCGTTCCCGCGCGCCTCGAAGTCCGCGGCGAAGTGCTGATGCGACGCGAGGCGTTCGCGCGGTTGAACGCGCGGCGCACAGCGCAAGGCCTCGAGCCGTTCGCGAACCCGCGCAACACCGTGGCCGGTGCCGTGCGCCGCAACGATCCGGCCGAGGTCGCGCGCTATCCGCTCGAGTTCCATCCGTGGGCTGTTCCCGCGTTCGAAGGCGTGAAGTTCGAGACGCAGGTCGAGCTCGGCGCCGCGATCGCAGCGTGGGGCTTCCAAGACCTCGGCCTCGCGCGTCGCGTGGTCGGCATCGAGGCCGCGATCGCGGCGCACGACGAGCTCGAAGCACGTCGCGCCGACGTTCCGTTCGACATGGACGGCGTGGTCGCGAAGCTCGATCGCCTCGACTACCGCGAGCGACTCGGCGCGACGTCGCGCGCGACGCGCTGGCAGTACGCGCACAAGTTCGCCGCGCTCGAAGCGACGACACGCTTGCGCGCGATCGAGACGATGGTGGGGAACGGCGGTCGATTGACGCCGCGCGCTCACGTCGATGCGGTTGAGGTCGGCGGCGTCACGGTGCGACACGCGACGTTGCACAATGCAGACTACGTCGCGGCGCTGGCTGTGAAGATCGGCGACACCGTGTTCGTGCGCCGCGCCGGCGATGTGATCCCGCAGATCACTTCGGTCGCCGTCGCTGCGACCGGTCGTGCGCCCGCGGGCTGGGACGACGGTGTCCCGGGCGAGTTGCGTGCGGTCGTCGCGGGCGGTGCGAGCGCCGACTCGCGCGCGTCCAGCCCGTCGATCCGCCCTGGCGTCGCGTGGGAATGGCGCGAAGAGTTCGCGATGCCGTCGTCGTGCCCCGCGTGCGGCACCGCGAGCGTGCAAGAGGGCAAGTACTGGCGTTGCCCGAATTCCGAGTGCCCGCCGCAACGCATCGGGCGCACGCTGATCCTCGTGTCGGGCGACGCGTTCGACATCGACGGTCTCGGCGAGAAGCAGATCGGGCAGCTCTACGGCGCGGGGTTCCTGCGCTCGTCCGCAGACGTGTTCCACCTCGATCGCTTCGAGGACGCGGCCAAGAAACTCGCGGACCTCGATCGATGGGGCGAGAAGACCGTCGCGAACTTGTTCGCCGAGCTCGAGAAAGCGCGTGCGGTTCCGCTGGCGCGATTCCTCGTGTCACTCGCGATTCCCGACGTCGGTCCCGCGACGGCAAAGCTGCTCGCGGCGCACTTCCACTCGCTCGACGGAGTGCGCGCGGCGACGCTCGACGAGCTCCAACACGTCGACGGCGTCGGCCCCGAGTCCGCGGCGCGCGTGCGCCGTTGGTTCGAGTCCGACGCCAACGTTGCGTTCGTCGAGCGCTTGCGCGCGGGAGGCGTGGCGATCCTCGCACCGACCGCGAACTCGACGACCGGCGTCTTCTCCGGCAAGAGCGTCGTGTTCACGGGCACGCTCGAGGGGCTCGGCCGCGCCGAGGCCAAGAAGGTCGTCGAGGACCTCGGCGGCCGTGTCGGTTCGGACGTCAGCGCGAAGACGAACATCCTGGTCGTCGGCGGAAAGCCTGGATCCAAGGCGAAACGCGCGGCGGAGCTCGGGGTACGAGTGATGCTGGAGCCCGAGTTCTTGGAGCTCGTGGGTCGCAAGCCAGGCTGAAA
>JAYTBY010000522.1:0-3416 GCA_043736755.1 Planctomycetota bacterium
GGATCCTCGGACTGCGCGAGGCGAGACGCCATCTCGATCGCAGTCGCGTGCAGAACAGGACTGCGCGTGCCGATGCCGCGCAGCGCCCAACTCACGGCCTTTTTGACGAAGTTACGCTCGTCATCCGCCGCGCGCTCGATGAGCGGCAGCACTTTCAGGAACGCCGCGTCGAGCGACTTCTTGTCGTGCAGCGCCAGACTCGCGAGCAGTGCGAACGAGGCACGCCGCTAGTGCTCGCCCTTCTCCCTGCTCCACGCCGTGACTTTCTTCCAAGCGTGCGGCGAGCGGTCGAACAGGTGGAAGCACAGCGTGTCGCAGATGCCCCAATTGTCGACATCCCGCATCCAAACATCCATTTCGGCAGCCGTGAGATGCTCGACGTCGCCCAGGAACGCGCACGCCATCCGCGCTTCGTACCAGCCTGTTTTCCAGAGCTCGAGCGCGAGTTCGTGATCTCGACCGTACGGTCTTGCGATGCCGCGGATCACGCCGACTCCGACGCCGAAAGACTTGGGCGCCGTGATGCCGTAGCGCGTCAGCATCTCCTCGCGGAACTTCTTCGAGCCCTTCTTCTCGGGCGCCGCGACGATGACCTTCACTTCCCTCGTCCGCGAGCTCATCGGAGGGTCGCGAGCAGCGCATCGAGCCGTGCGAAGCCGTGATCCATACCGTCCTTCATACCCGTCTTCAGCGCAGCGTCGCGCGCGTCCTTCGACGGATAGGTCACGGTCATTGTGATCGTCGTTCGACCTGAATTCTCCGTGAGAACGAGCGTGTTCACCGTCTCCGGCCACTCGGGCCCCCAACGCTCGGTCGAGACGAGGCGCTCGGGCGGCACGACCTCGCGGTACGACCCACTCATCGCCATCTCGACGCCGTCGCTCTTCCGCCACACGTAGCGCCACGTGCCACCGACGCGCAAGTCGATCTCGCACTTGGGGCTAGACCACCCCGGCGGACCGAGCAACCACTGCGGAACGTGCTTCGGATCCGTCCACGCCGCGAAGACGAGCTTGCGCGGCGCATCGACGACGCGCGTGATCACGACCTCACGATCCGTGGGCGTCGTGTACTGCGTGACGCCAACTTCAGGGCCAGTCTTTTTCATGTTCTCTCGTGACGCGATGACACGAGTTCGGCCCTCGCAATTCGAATACGCAGCTAGCATGCCTCACGGAAGCCGTGATCGCATCCTCCCGGCGGAGCGTTCCCGGTCTCTACGCGAGGACGTATCCTCCGGCTTCGATCCGAGTACGCGGCCGAGGGACGACTCGCCCTTCGGAACCTACTCAGCCCCCTCGAACCACCGAGCCCTCATGCGCACTTCACTCGCGATTCCGTTCCTTCTGGTGGCCGCCGCCTGTCAATCGACGAAGAGCACGCCGCATTCCGCGGGTTGGTCCTACGAGGGCAGCACCGGCCCCGCCCATTGGGCCGAGTTGAAGCCCGAGTACGCACTCGCGAAGACCGGGAAGCGTCAGTCGCCCATCGACATCAAGGCGGCGGCCGCGTCGAAGCAAGACGGCGCCGCATGGGTCGTCGATTGCCACGACACCTCGCTCGAGATCCTGAACAACGGTCACACGGTCGAGGACGATTACCACGGCGGTGGGACGCTCACGATCGACGGACACGCCTACGCGCTGGCTCAGTTCCACTTCCATTCCCCCAGCGAACACACGGTCGACGGGCGGCATTTCCCGCTCGAAATGCACCTCGTTCACAAGGATCCGGGGGGCAAGCTCGCGGTCATCGGTGTCCTCATCGAGGAAGGCGCGGAGCATCCTGAGCTCGCGCGCCTGTGGAAGCACATGCCGACCGAAGCCGGCCGCTCCGAGCAGGTCGCGGGTGAGACGGTGAACGCTTCGAAGCTCCTGCCCGCATCCCTCGCGAGCTACCGCTACTCGGGATCACTGACGACACCGCCTTGCTCCGAGGACGTGTCTTGGTTCGTGCTCCAGAAGCCGATCCAAGCCTCGAGCGGACAGGTTGCGACGTTCCGCAAGGTCATCTCGGACAACAACCGTCCGACGCAGCCGCTGAACGGACGCACGGTCGCGGCGAGCAAGTAGTCCCTCGCGAAGCGAACTCGAAGGGCGGGACGCGGGCTCGAACCGCGTCCCGCTCGGCATTCCCAACGGTCAGCGCGCGGTGTCGAGCAGCGCGTAGGCCCGCAGGACTTCGCCCGTGCTCCACGCTTGCGCGAAGCACCCACCCGGCGCGTGCGGCGCGTCGCCGTCGAAGACCTCGGACACGTGGAGCAACCCGGCCTCCGCGAGGTGCGGCTCGAGTCCATCGAGCACGCCGCGCAAGTACGCGCGATCCGCGGGTTCGTCCCCCACGCCGCGCAACCAGGCCTCGACGAAGTTCCCGAGCAACCACGGCCACGCCGTGCCTTGGTGGTACGCACGATCGCGCTCGTGCTCGTTGCCCGCGTAGCGACCGAGGTACGCGCGATCGCGCGGATCCAACGTGCGCAAGCCGCGCAGGACGAGCAGGACTCCGGCCGCGGACTGGGCAACTCCGGCGCGTTGCGCGCGCGAAAGCGGGCTCCATTCGAGCGCTGCCGCGATGACTTGGTTCGGGCGGAGTGCGCGATCGACCTCCTCCGCGCGCCACACGTCGGCGAGGCGTTCTTCCTTGGGCATCCAAAAGCGCTCGATGAACGCGCGGCCGGCTCGCTCGCGATGCGTGCGCCACGTACGCACGTCGTTCGCACGACCGGCTGCGTCGCACAGGTACTCGACGTACGCGAGCAGGAAGTACCACAGCGCTTCGATCTCGACCGGCGCGCCGTGACGCGGCGTCACGGGGACCGACAGGATGCGCGCGTCCATCCACGTCGCGTTCAGCGTGGCCCCGCCCGCGACGAGCAAACCGTCTTCGTCGCCGCGGACGCCGAGGCCCGTTCCGTCGCGATAGCACGTCGCGATCTCGAGCAGCGCGGGCAGGAATCGGCGCACGATTTCGCGTGTCGGAGCGCCCGCGCGTTCGTGCAAGCGCACCGCGCGCGCGAACCACAGGCTCGCGTCGACGGAGTCGTAGTGGCTCTCCGCGGGCGTCGCCGCGAAGACGTTCGGAAGCAGTCCGTTCAGGAGGAACGGAATCTGGCCCGCGAGCGCGTCACCGAGCTCGCCGTTGCGGTTGCGCGCAGCCAGCAATCCCGGCAGCGCGATGTTCGTGTCGCGCCCCCACTCGAGGAACCACGGCCAACCCGCGATGACCCCCAGACGCCGCGATTCTTGCGCGTACAGGAACGCATCGGCCGTCAGTTCGAGCGCGCCGCGCACGCCCGGTCGCGCTGCGGCGAGCAGCGCGCGACGACGACGGGCTTCGCGCTCGAAACGACCGCGCGGATCCGCGAGTGGCGCGCCGAGGTTCGCTTGCACGACCACATCGGCGCCGTCTGTGAGCTC
>JAYTBY010000523.1:0-16979 GCA_043736755.1 Planctomycetota bacterium
CGTGGCGAGGCGGAGCTCGGCGCGTTCCGGTACGACGAGATCTTGCCGCGGCTGCAGAAGGAACTGGACGAGTTGATCGGGCGACGCTCGACGGCTTGAGAAGCGCGGTCGCCCGCGCGCGGCCGATCGATTTCACACCCAGCGCCGCACCAAGGCCTTGGGTCGCTGCTTCCATCTTCGAATGGGAAGCGACAGGCTTTCCCGCCTCACGGTCTTGGAGTTGCTTCGCATGGCATCGACCACCGCACAGCGCTTTCTCGCGACCCGTAGCGTCACGCTCGCGCTCGCCTAGCCGCTCTTCGGTCGAGGACTGCCCAAGTCCAGTCCGCGCCCTTCGCAGGTTCGGTCAAGAGGCACCTCGCGCATACGACATGGTTCTTCGAGACGTTCGTGCTCGAGCGCGCGGTTCAGATCAATCGGCCGTTCCATCCGCCGTTTCGCGAACTGTTCAACTCGTACTGCCTTGGAGTCGGGCCGCCGTGGCAGCGCTTGCAGCGTGGGGTCCTCGCCGCTCAACCGGTTTGTCACGTGAGCGGGTACGAGGCCGACGCTTTTGCGCGCTGGAGCGGTGCGCGCCTGCCCACGGAGGAAGAGTGGGAACACGCTGCAACTCCGTGTGCCATGGAAGGCAATTTCGCGGACTCCGGTGTGCCGCATCCGCGCGCTGCGACGGCCGGGTTTGGCTTGCGACAGATGTTCGGCGATGTCTGGGAATGGACTTCGAGCTCGTACGGGCCGTACCTCGGGTTCCGGCCGTGGGAAGGCGACACGGCCGAATACAACGGCAAATTCATGTGCAATCAGTACGTGCTGCGCGGCGGGTCGTGCGCGACTCCGCGTGGTCACGTGCGCGCCACCTACCGCAACTTCTTTCATCCCGATGCGCGCTGGCAGTTCAGTGGAGTGCGACTCGCGCGATCCGTGGGCTGAATCGCAGCATCGTTTCGACCTGGCGCGTTTGTTAGAAGCGCAGGATGTCGCTCGCTTCGATCTCGACGGTGTCCTTCGCTCGTGCACGCAAAGATGCACGCGTCGTCGCCGAGCGGGCCACGCACGTTGGTGTCGTCGCCAAGAAGGTCGAAGAGCTGGCGGCCGAGTTCACGCCGCCGCCGCCCACCGTGCTTCCGCGCGGCATCGACCCGAAGCACGTTCTCGACTTCCTGCTCGTCCGCGCGGCCTTGCGCTTCGGCAGCGGATACGAGCCCAAGCTGAACTTGCGACCCGGAGGCACAGCTGCGGATGCGCTCGACACGGCGCTCGTCGATCGCTTCGCCGCCCTCGGACCGTTCGCGCCGCTCGACATGGCGCACGCTACACCGACCGACGTCGCGGCCTTGCGCGGGCAGGGACTGGCCGAGCCGCCTCAAGCCGAGTTCGCCGAACTCCAAACGCGAGCGCTGCGCGACCTCGGCCGATTCCTCATGGATCGTCACGACGGTTCCGCGATCCGACTCGTCGAGTCGGCTGCGGGTTCCGCCGCGCGCTTGTGCGAAACGTTGGCGACCATGCCATTCTTCCATGATGTGCAGCGCTACCGCGGCCTCGACGTTCACTTCTTCCATCGCGGTCAACGCTTCGTGCTCGACATCGCGGCGGCATCGGACGAGGACGGCTTGGGGGCGTTCGAGGACCTGCGCGACCTTGCGTTGAGCTCGGATGCGGAGTGCGCGCTCGCGCTGCGTGTCGCTGGAGCGCTCGTCCTCGACGCTCAGTTGAAGGATCGTGTCGATCACAGCGAGATCGTGCCCGCACACTCGGAACGCGAGGTCGAGATCCGTGCCGCAACCGTCCACGCCGCGGATCGATTGCTGACGGCCATCCAGATCGCGCGGCCCACGACATCTTCGTCCGACGTCGACCGTTGGCTGCGAGCACGTGCTCGCGAAGCGCGTGTCAGCGGCCGTGAGCCGCACCGCACGCGCAGCGTTCACTACTGATCCGTCGAGCGAATCCTGACGCGGCGTTCAGCGCGGCTCACGCCCACGCTTCGATTCCTCGCCCGTGTATCCGAGATCGTCGAGGTGCTTCTGGACGTCGGCTGGCGGCGACGCGCCCGCGGATGGACCTGCGTGCGACGTCGCGAGTCGCTGCAGCTCCAGCCCGACCGCGTCGAGCGCGCGCATCGCATCGGGCATCGGCGGTGACGCGGGATCTCCGATCGGATGTTGCTCACTCGGGTCCGTGGTGAGGTCGAACGCCGAGAGCGTCGACTGCGCACGATCACCGATGACCTTCCAACGCTGTTCGCGGATCGCCAGCAAAGATCGACCGACGCTGTCGAGCTCGGAAACCGCCTGCTTTCCTGCTCCGGAACGAGCCGTGGCGTCGGAGAAGAGTGCGACGAGGCTCGAGCCAGAGGCATCGCGCAACGCTTCGAGCCCACACAGTTCGACGAGCGTCGGCGCGATGTCGACCGAGCGCGTCTGTGCCGCGACGCGCAACCCCGCAGGCACCGCTCTGGGATAGCGCACGATGAGCGGAACTCGAATCACTTCGTCGTAGAGGGTCGTGCGGTGCCCCTTCCAGCCGTGCTCGAAGAACTCCGTGCCGTGATCGGAAGTCACCACGATCACCGTGTCGTCGAGCACACCGGCTTGCTCCAGTTCCGACCGGATCTTCTCGATGAACGTGTCCGTCCACGCGATCTCGCCGTCGTACAGCGCGATCAGGTGCTCGAGATCGCGCGCGCTCATCTTCGGACCGATGCGTGGGTCGAAGAAGAAGTCACGCCCGTTCACCCAGCCTGTGTAGTCCGGGTCGAACTTCCGATCGAAAGGCGGCGGCGGTGTGAAGTCGTAGTGCACGTCCCACAAGTGCACGAAGGCGAAGAACGGTTCCGCGTTGCGTCCCCGAAACCAACTCTTGAATGCATCGAAGGTGCGCGGGTTCGCGATGTCTTGATGCGAGGCGCGTCGCGTCGAATCGTCCTTGGCCCAGTCGACGGGATTCGCGGCATCGAGAGTCGCGCCGTACGACGTGCAGTCCGCGTAGACGTCGAAGCCTTGGCCGAATCCGAAGGCCGGGTGGAGGAATGGGCCCGCGAAAAAACCCGCCGTGGAATAGCCGCGCTCGTGGAATCGCTCGGCGATCGTCGTGTGACGTGGCTCCAGCGCCTTGTCCACGTCCGTGCAACCGTGCCCGGAGTCGAAGAGTCCTGTGAAGATCGCGGCGTGCGCTGGCAGCGTCCACGAACTCGAACTGATGTGCCGCTCGAACAGTGCCCCTTCGCGTGCGATTCGATCGATGGCCGGGCTCGTCGCGCGCTCGTAGCCGTAGCACGACAGGTGATCGTGACGCAGGGTGTCGATCGAGATCAGCAGGACGCTCGGTGATCGAGGCGGTTCGCTCCCGCAAGCGACGAACCCGAGCAGGGCAAGTGACGTGGGGAGGTACGTGCGCACGTTCCGAGACTATCAGTCGGGCACGATGAACGCTCCCGAGTGTGAACAGTGGCCTGTTGCGCAGCCGATCCCGGCACGGCTACGGTTCGCGGATGGACCGTACGGCTGAGTCGAGTGACGCGATCGGCCTGAGTCGCCTCTTCCTCACGCGATTCTGGCCGCGACTCGTCGGAGCACTGGCGTTCCGGTACGCGTGCTACGCGCTCATGATGCTCCTCGCGCTGTGGACGGAAGGGCGTGCGGCCGAACCCCTACGCGACGTCGTCCTCGATAGCCTGCCGTACGTCCCGTGGGTCGATCGCTTGAACTACTGGGCTTGGCTCGGAGCGTACTTGCCGATCTCGTGCGTGCTCCTCGTCATCGAGCCACGCAGGTGGTGCCGCTACATGGTCACGGGTGGGCTCGTTTCTCTCGCTCGCGGCGTGTGCATCGCGCTGACGACGCTCGGTGCACCCGCTTCGCCCCACGTCCCGACCGCAGCAGCCGATGTGCCGTTCTTCGACGCGTACCTCGCGTTGCTCTCACCGGTGGCGGTCTTCGGCAGCAACGCAATTCAGGTTCATCTGACCCAGGACCTCTTCTTTTCGGGGCACGCTGCGACCACGTTCTTGCTGCTTCTCTACGTGTGGAACAGGCCGATCCTGCGCGTTCTCGCGTTCGTCGGCCATGTCGCGATGGTCGCTGCCGTCCTCTTGGCCCACATCCACTACTCGATCGACGTGGTCGGTGCTTGGGCCGTCACGTTCGCGATCTTCGCGCTGCGCGAGTGGAGGCCGCGCGAACGAGCAGGCAACGGTTAGGATCCGCGCGACGATGCAGACGCCCCGCCAAACGTTCCTCTCCGCTCTTCGACGCGAACCGGTCGCACGCACGCCGTGGTGGGTCATGCGGCAAGCGGGCCGCTATCTCCCCGAGTACCGCGCGATTCGCGGTGGCCACGGATTCCTCGACATGGTGCGCGACCCAGCACTCGCGTCCGAGGTCACCCTGCAACCCATCCGACGCTTCGGAATGGACGTCGCGGTGATCTTCTCGGACATCCTCGTACCGTGCGCGGCGATGGGCGTCGACGTGCGCTTCGAAGAGGGCGAAGGGCCGAAGCTTTCGCCCGCAATCCGAGCGCGCGCGGACGTCGACGCTTTGCGCGACTTCGATGCGGCCAAGGACACCGCGTTCCTGGGCGAGGCCATCGGTCGCGTGCGTCGGGAGCTCGGGAACGAGCGCGCGATCCTGGGCTTCTGCGGCGCGCCTTGGACGACAGCTAGCTACTTCGTCGAAGGCGGAACGAGCCGCAATTTCGAGCACGCGAAGGCGATGCTGCACGGCGATCCGACGACGTTCGCACGACTGTGTGAGCGACTCGTGACGAACCTCGTCCCCTACCTCGCGATGCAGGTCGAAGCTGGCGCCGATGCAGTGCAGATCTTCGATTCGTGGGGTGGCGCGCTCGATGCGCGAACATGGCGTGAGCACTTGCTGCCGCACGTCGCACGCCTCGTCGCGGAAACTCGAACGCGCACGCGGGGTCGAGCGCCGATCATCCTCTACGTGAACGGTGCGTCGCAGCTGCTCGAAGTCCTGGCCGATTCGGGCGCGGATGCCATCGGCATCGATTGGCGCATCGATCCGATCGAGGCACGCTCACGAATCGGTTCGCGCTGCGCGATCCAGGGCAATCTCGATCCGACGATCCTCTTCGCGAGCCCGGAGGTCGTCGAGCGCGAAGTCCGCCGCGTATTGGCTGGCTTCGGCCGTGATCCGGGCCATGTCTTCAACCTGGGGAGCGGGATCTTGCCCGGAACTCCGGTCGCCTCCATGGAAGCGGTCGCACGTGTCCTGGCCTCGGCGTGAGCGCTTCCGCGCCGGACGCCACCAGAGTTATGCTCCGCCCCACCATGAAAACCCCCTGGATTCGTGCCGCGATCGCGATCGCCGTGATGCCCGCCTGCTCGAGCCTCGCAACGAGTTTCGACTACGACACTGCGCACCAATTCGGCGCCCCGAAGACGTACGCCTGGATCGAGAAGCAAGACAACTCGATCGGCATGCGCCGTGTGCGAGATGCCGTCAACGCCGAGCTCTCAGCGCGCGGCCTCGCTCTCGCCCCTCTCGAGCCGGACTTCCAGATCGCGGCGCACTTGGGCAGCCAAGAGAAACTGCGCGTCGTCGATTGGGGCTACTCGTATCCGTCGCGCGGTTATTGGCACGGCGGCCGCGACATCGACGTGTACCAGTACGAAGAAGGATCGCTCGTGCTCGACGTCATCGATCCCGACAAGAGCGAATTGGTCTGGCGCGGCACCGCGTCGAAGGCCGTCGATCCGTCATGGACGCCCGAGGAACGCGAGGTCGAAGTACGCGAGGCCGTGCAGGCGCTCCTGGCCGAGTTCCCGCCGAAGAAGTAGCGGTTGTGGACCTTACGAACGGATCTGGTCCGTTCATCAACCGAGCGTCGTCGCGTCGAGTTCGGCGAGCCAAGTCGTGGCGTCGATGTCGCTCGGGGCGCGCCAATCGCCGCGGGGAGACAGCGAACCGCCGGAGCCGACCTTCGGGCCGTTCGGCATCGCGCTGCGTTTGAACTGCGATTGCGCGAAGAAGCGATGGAGGAAGATGCGCAACCAGCGGCGTGTCGTGTCGAGGTCGTACGCGCGACGCTCGTCGCTGGGTACGTCGGGCCACGAGCCGCGCGCGGCGTCGCGCCACGCGTTCCAGGCGAGGAACAGGACCTTGCTCGGCCGATAGCCGAAGCGGTTCACGTAGTAGAGGTGGAAGTCGACGAGTTCGTAGGGCCCGACGACGTCCTCGGTCCGCTGCGTCGGTTGGCCGTCCTTCGCCCCGGGGATGAGCTCTGGGCTGATCTCCGTCGCGAGGACGTCGAGGAGCGCGCGCGACGCGTCGCTCGAGAGTTCCCCACTCGCGGCTTCGAAGCGGATCAGGTGGCGAATCAAGGTCTTCGGCACGCTGGCGTTCACGTTGTAGTGCGCCATCTGATCGCCGACGCCGTACGTGCACCAACCGAGTGCGAACTCCGACAAGTCGCCCGTGCCGACGACCGGAGCGCCGTGCAAGTTCGCGAGACGGAACAAGTGACTCGTGCGCTCGCCGGCTTGCACGTTCTCGAACGTCGTGTCGAACACGTTCTCGCCGCGCGCGAAGGGATGTGCGATGTCCGCTAGCATCTGGTTGCAGCTCGGTCGGATGTCGATGGTCGACGCGGTGACGCCGAACGCGCTCATGAGCCGATGCGCTTGATCGAGAGTGCGGTCGCTCGTGGCGAAGCCCGGCATCGTGACCGCGATCACGTTCTTGCGCGGCAACGACAGCGAGTCCATTGCACGGCACGCGACGATGAGAGCCTGCGTCGAGTCGAGGCCGCCCGACACACCGATCACGGCCTTGGTCGACTTCGTCGCTTCGAGCCGACGAGCTAGGCCTTGAACCTGGATGCGATAGACCTCGCGACAACGCTCGGCGCGTGTCGCGGGATCGCTGGGCACGAACGGGAAGCGTTCGTAGCCACGCTCGAGCGGCAAGGCGCCATCCGTGGACAGCACGAGCGGTGTCTCGATGTGCCGAAAACGCGCGACCTCGTCCGCGTGACGTTGGGCCGTCGCGCCGAAGCTGGTCATGCGTTCGCGATCGGCCGCGAGTCGCCCGAGGTCCACGTCCGCGACGAGGAGCTGGTCTTCCCTGCGAAAACGCTCGTTTTCAGCCAGAGGCGATCCGTTCTCGGCGATCAACGCGTGTCCATCCCAGGCGAGATCCGTCGTCGACTCGCCATAGCCCGCACCGGCGTAGACGTACGCCGCGAGGCACCGCGCCGACTGTCCGAGCACGAGCGAACGGCGATAGTCCGACTTGCCGATCGTCGCATTGGACGCCGACAGGTTGAGGATCAACGTCGCGCCAGCGAGGCTGCTGAGCGATGACGGCGGCAGCGGTGTCCACAAGTCCTCGCACAGCTCGACGCCGATGACGAGCTTCGGCTGACCGGCGACGCTGAAGAGGAGGTCCGTGCCGAAGGGAACGCGGATCCCGAGCAGTTCGACCTCGCGTCGGCGCGCGTGCGACGCCGGAGCGAAGTGGCGCAACTCGTAGAACTCGCGGTAGTTCGGCAGGTAGCTCTTGGGCACGAGACCGAGCACGCGGCCACTCGCGACGATCGCGGCGACGTTGAAGAGTTCACCGTCGATCGCGAGCGGCAATCCGACCGCGAGGACGAGCTCGAGATCTTTCGTGGCCCGCACGACGCTGCCGAGCGCCGCTACCGCCGCGCTCTGTAGTGCGGCTTGATGGAACAAGTCCTCGCACGAGTAGCCCGTGAGGCCAAGCTCCGGGAGGACGAGAACGCTGGCACCGCGCTTCGCCGCCGCGCGAGCCATGCGGATCGCCGCGTCGGCGTTCGCCGCAGGGTCCGCGAGGTGGACCCGCGGAACGCCCGCCGCGACGCGCACGAAATCGTGGGTGTGGAGGTTGTCGAAGGTCACCGTGGGGATCCGGGCACTCCTGGCCGTTCTTCCATCATCGCCCAGATCACCCCTCGGGTCGAAGTCCGACGGCCCAGAACGCCGAGGAATCCGCTGTCGCCGCCCCGGACGGGGCTATCTTCGCGACGGAATCCTGACCCGACGATGAGTTTTCACGCCGAATCAGCTCGAGCTCTCCTCGAGCGCTATGCGACCTCCGCCCCCCGGTACACGAGCTATCCGACGGCCGTGGACTGGGGCAAGGACTTCGAGGCCACGAGCTATCCCGTGTTGCTCGCGCGCGCGGCGCACTCGACCGAGCCCCTGTCGCTCTACGTCCATCTCCCGTTCTGCGCCGAGCTGTGCCTCTTCTGCGGCTGCAACGTCGTCGTGTCGCGCAGCCGCGATCGTGCGGATCGCTACGTCGATGCACTCGAGCGCGAGATCGCGTTCGTCGCCGCGAGCGGCATCGGTCAGCGCGAGGTCGGCCAGTACCACTGGGGCGGCGGAACGCCGACGCAGCTCACGTTGGAGCAGATGCGACGCGTGCAAACCGCGATCACGCGCTCGTTCCGCTTCGCGCCCGGCGCCGAAGTCGCGATCGAGGTCGATCCGCGCGTCACGACCACCGATCAAGTGAAGTGGCTCGGCGAGTCGGGCTTCAACCGCGTATCGCTGGGCGTCCAGGATTTCGAACCCGACGTGCAGAAGGCCGTGAACCGCGTGCAGAGTGAGGCACAGACGCGCGCGGTCGTCGATGCAGCGCGCGCGGCCGGCATCGCGTCGGTGAACATCGATCTGATCTACGGTTTGCCGCACCAGACTCTGGCGGGATTCGAGCGCACGATTCGCCGCGTGCTCGACATCCGTCCGGAGCGCGTGGCGCTGTTCCACTACGCACACGTGCCGTGGATGAAGAAGCACCAGACGGCGCTCGACGTCGATGCGGCGCCGTCGAGCGACTTGAAGCTCACGATCTTCCTCCGCGCGCTCGAGATGTTTCGCGAGGCGGGGTACGTCTACATCGGGCTCGATCACTTCGCGTTGCCGGCCGACGAGTTGGCAGAAGCGCAGTCGGCAGGTCGATTGCAGCGCAACTTCATGGGCTACACGACGCGACGCGGCGGTGACATGATCAGCCTCGGCGTCTCCGCGATCGGCGAGGTCGGCGGCGCGTTCGTGCAGAACGCGCATGCAGAGCCCGAGTACGTGAAAGAGGCGAACGAGCGCGGCTTCGCGACGTTCCGCGGTCACGCGCTCTCAGCCGACGACCGCCTACGCCGCGACGTGATCGTGGGCCTCATGTGCAACCTCGTGCTCGACACGGCCGAGGTCGGAACGCGCCACAGCGTCGATTTCGCGGCGCATTTCCAGCGTGAATTGGCCGAGCTCGCGCCGCTCGAGGCCGACGGGTTGGTCGAGGTCACGCCGACGGCGATCCGCGTGACACCGCTCGGCCAACTCTTCCTGCGCAACGTCGCGTTGCCGTTCGATGCGTACTACCGAGCGCGCCAGGCTCAGGGCGGCGACGGGCAGCGCACGTTCTCGCGCACGGTTTGACCCGGCGCGTGTCCCACCTCACTCCACTGCGAGCGCCGACCAGCGGATCGTGTCCCCGGCCACGCTGGCGAAGTGAACGGTCCGGCCGTCCTGCGACCAGACGAGTGGGGAGACTTCGTCGAACGCTTCGCTCGAGGCCTTTCCGGCCAGGACGCGCCAGCCTTTCTTCGTGTTGACGGCGTAGGCACAGAGCAAGCCGTCGGGCGACCAGACCGGCTCACCCACGAGTTCGTACTCCTCGCTGCGTTCGTCGCCGTGCACGACGAGCCACTTGCCTCCGCTGGCCGTCCCTCCGTGGAGCACCGCCTCCCCACCTTCGACCTCCGGCTTGCATCCCCGCGCCGCCCTGTAGGCGACGCCGTCGCCCTTCGGGTTGATGCGGATCGCGTCGACGTAGTCGAATCCGAGCTTCACGCCGCTCGCGCCATCGAGGACGATGCCGAACTTGATGCCCGACCGCGCGCGGAACGCGAGGTGCTTCCCGTCGTCGGAAAACACGGGCCCTCCCGCCGATTCGTAACCAGCGCTAGCGTCGGGCGGCCGGTTCTTCGAGTCGCGCTTTCCGATCCGCTCACGGCGCACGCCGAACACGGACTCGTCCCTCGAATAGGCAGGCCGCTCTGCATTGGCGAGGTATGTGTAGGCGATTTCGCGACCGTCGGGGCTGACGATCGCCTCGATGGGATAGCTGGCGTCGTGCTCGAGCCGCTCCTCACCACCCTTCGCGTCCAGGCTCATGATGCTCGTTGCGCCGCCCTTCGTGCCGACGCAGACGAGACGGCCGCCGGCCGACGGAAATGACGGCGGCAAGTTCGTGGACGAGATGACCCACTTCTTGCCCTTCGCCTTCCCGTAGTGGAGCGCCATCGGCGCGTGGGTCAGGCTCCCGTCCGCGTTGTTGATCCAGCCGCTGGAGACGAGGAACGCCGGCGCGCCGCTCTCGGGATCCAAGGCCACGGGCCCGATCCACTCATCCGTCTCGATGATCTTGCCGTTGTAGACGACGCTGGCCGTGACAACGCGCGCCGTGGCCTTCGTCACGCGAAATGCCAGGTGCTTGCCGCTCTTGTGCATTACGGGCGGCCAGACGTCGTACCAACCTGCGCCCAGCTCGTCGCCGACGAGCGGATACTCCTTCTTGCCTTTCCGCACGACGCAGGCCACGCGTGAGCCGTCATGTGCGACGCGCAAGGTCCCGGGGAGGAGCTCGTGCCCAGCCGGGATACGCCCGAGCACCGCGTCCTCGGCGGAGACGAGGGTCAGCGCGAACGCGACGAACGCGAGGGGAAGCATGCGAGTCTCCGGTGAAGAGCAGCCGACGGCATCCGCAAGGCGCGCGGATCGAAAGCGAGGCCACTCTAGTGGGGTGATCCCGAAGTTCGCTGCAAGAGTCGCCCTGATTGCGTGCTCCCCGCAAGAAGGCGCGACGACGCGGGTTCGTCGTGACCCTAGGGAGGAGCGTCGACGCCGCATGGATGACGCAATCAGGGCGACTCTTGCAGCGAACTTCGGAATCACCTCCCTAGGGAGGAGCGCCGACGCCGCGGTGAGGACGCAAGCGGGGTGAATCGTGAAGCGAACTTCGGAATCACCCCACGAGCAGTCCGCGGCCGTGCGCGATCCGGGCCCCGCGCTCGACCGGATCCAGTGCCATCGTCGTCGGGTCCGCCGGCCCCGTCGTCACGACGATCGCTCACGGCGTGCGGCCTTCTTCGAGGTCGACCAGGATCGCGGCCTCGTGTCGGCTTTCATGGCGAACGACACGTCGACCAGGGCCATACCGGGCAATCGGTGATGTTCGCACGGCGAGGCCGCCGGGATACGACCCGGGCATGGAAGGTGCAGTTCGTCGCATGCATGCGCTCTTCCACCCGACATCGCGCGCAGAGGCTCCTTCGGAGTCGAATTCGCTCGGATTCGGCGCGTCCGCTCGCCACCTCGGCTCGGACGCGTGGAAGTTTGGCCCTTTGTGCAGTCATTTTGTGGGCGACTTCGTGCTCGATCTTCCAAAGCGTCGCTGAGGCCCCCGGTCGCCTGTTCGGCATCCTCGCGCCCGGCCCCGACGGCAAGTCGACGATCGACCTCGAGATCGTGCGCAACGAGGGGCTGCGCTTCGCGGACCGCATGGTGACGCGCATCGACACCGCCACGCGCATCTTCGCGAACCGCCTCGACACGCTCGAAGGTGAGGAACGCGCCTTGAGCTGGCGGCTCAACACGGCGGATCGCGCGTACCAAACGGCGGCGCAATCGCGGCCGATCGCGGCGATCTCCGACTTGCTCGCGCTCTGCATCTACGAACGCAGCGTTCACCGGCTGTACTGGAGCACGCGCTATGGCGAGGAAGCCGACGAGCCGATGCTCACCGTGTGGAACTCGCTCGTGGAGGAAGGCCGCGAAACGGTGAACCGGCTGCTCAGCAAGGACCTGAGCCAAGCAGTCGGAAGGGTGCTCGTGGCTTGGGATGAGGCCGCGACGGATCCCGAGCAACTCCAGCGCGCCGGCCCTCCGCGTTTCGAGGATCTGGTGCAGAAGGACTTGGATCCCGCGGAGACGGTCACGCTCTTCGGCGCGCTGGGGCTCGATCCGCTCGACTCGATCGAACCGGCTGCGCGCGAGATCGCCCGCACGCGCGAATTGGGCGAGCGCGCTGTGTACCTCGCTCAACGCGCCCCGCGGACGTTGGCGTGGCGCGCAGAACTGCTCACGCTTCAACTCACGCAGCAAGCCGACGTGCATTCCGTGGTCGAGAGCGTCGAGCGCACATCGAAAGCGCTCGAGAGCGCGTCGGCGACCATCGCCGCGATGCCCGAGCGACTGCGCGTCGAAGGTCAGGCTCTGATCCAGGATCTCTCCAAGGAGGCGGCGGAACAGCGCGCAGGACTGGCAGCCGATCTGGAGCGGACTGCGCCGAGCACGCAATCGCTGCTCGCGACGACGGAGAAGACGCTCGACGCGGGAACACGGACTGCACAAGCGATCGAGTCGATGGCGCACGCGTTCCGCGACCAGGGCCCGGAGAGCGAGGTCACGAACGACGCGTCGTCTCCCGGCAAGCCTTTCGACCCGGTCGAGTACACCGCGCTCGCGGCGCAGACGACGCAGGTTCTGAATGAGCTCAACACAACTGTCGCGCGGCTCGACACGGGCCTGCCCGCCGTGCAGCGAACCCTGGACGAAGCCGCGTCGCGCGTGGATCAATCCGTCGATCGCGCGGTCGGTTCGGCGCTGAAGGCCATCTTGATCGCGGTCGCAGCCGTCTTCGTGGCGATCGCCGCCCTGCGGTTCGTTCCGCCGCGACGGCGCCGCGACGGCGACGCCTGAACGCAGAAACGTCGCAAACTCACGACGATTTCAGCTCAAACGGACGTCGCCGCCTCCCGCATCGCAGCCAGCGTCTCCGCGACGTGCTCGCGCTCGGTCGCGAGCGCGCCGATCGAAACGCGCACCATCCAGCGGCCCTCGAGGATCGCCGGCGTGAGGTACGCGACGCCGGAGCGGTTCACGGCCTCGACCCAACGCAACGTGTGCGCGTCGAGCGCATCGCCCGAGATCTCCGGCGGTTCGTGCCTCACGCATACCGTCTGCAGCGACACCGGCGCGAGCACGCGCCAATGCGGTGCGCGGCGCACTTCGTCCGCGAACCAGCGCGCGTTCTCGATGTCGCGACGCAGACGCGCGCGCAATCCGCTCACGCCTTGCTCGCGAATCAGGAACCACAGCTTGAGCGCGCGAAATCGCCGCCCGAGCGGGATGCCCCAGTCGCGGTAGTTCTTGACCTGTCCGTCGGCCGCGGTCTTCAAGTAGCTCGGGCTCGTGCTCATCACGCGCACGAGGTGCTCGGGATCGCGCACGTAGTACACCGAACAATCGAACGACGCGCCCAACCACTTGTGCGGGTTCACGACGATCGAATCGGCGCCCTCGATGCCGCTCCACATCGATCGACACTCTGGCAGGATCATCGCCGAGCCCGCCATCGCGCCATCGACGTGCAGCCACATGCCGTGCTCCGCTGCGAGACGCGCGCAAGCATCGATCGGGTCCATGGCGGTCGTCGTCGTCGTGCCCGTCGTCGCGACGATGGCGCACGGAACTCGGCCTTCCTCCTGATCGGAGCGGATCGCGGCGTCGAGTGCGTCCGGGTCCAGTGCGAACGAAGCGTCGGTGCGGATCTTGCGCAGATTCTCGCGGCCAAACCCGGCCATCAGCACGGCCTTGTCGATCGAGCTGTGCGCGTGTTCCGACGTGTAGACGGCGAGCGGTCGCTGCTCGCTCTGCAGACCACCGCGAGCAAGCGAGAAGTTGGAAGCCCGCTCGCGTGCGCACAAGAGCGCCACCAGCGAACTGGTCGAGGCCGTGTCCTGGATCACGCCACTCCAGGCGTTGGATAGACCGCACATCTGACGAAGCCAGTCCGTCGCGACCTCCTCGATCTCCGTGAGCGGCGGGCTCGAGGCCCAGGCGAGACCCAGCACGCCAAGGCCCGTCGAAAGCTGATCACCGAGCACCGCGGACAGTTCACCGTTCGACGGGAAGTACCCGAAGAAGCGTGGGTGCTGCCAGTTCGCGAGATTCGGGATCACGATGCGGTCGACGTCGGCGAGGACGCGCTCGAAGTCTTCGGGCTCCTCGGGCGGCTCGATCGGAATCTGTGCGCGGATAGCGCCCGGCTTCGCGCTCGAGCCCACGGGCCGAGCTTCGATGCCAGCGCGGTAGTCCGCGATCGTGTCCACGATGCGATGTCCGAAACGGCGGAATTCCTCGGGATTCACAGGGCTCTCCTCGCAGCGGATCCTAACGCAGCCCGGGTGCGCAGCTCTCGCGCATTTGGCTATCGATCTCGTGATTCAGAGCCCAGTCGGCGACGAGCGAAGGACGACGAACGAGATTCGCGCGTTGCCCTGCGGCCCAACTCGGATCTCAGAGCGTGTGAACAATTCACAGGCGACGCGCCGCGGAAGCGGCGCCACCAATATCTGAGAGCGCGAAGGCTCGATTTCTTCACGCGCTCTCCGCGCACGGACCTATTCCCTCGGAGCGTGCCAGAGGACGATCCGTTGGAAGTCGATCACTTCGACTCCGTCCCAGCGAATCAGCAGCTCGTACTGCCCGACCCTTGGAGGAAGAAGGATCGACGTCGTCGGAATTCCCGCGCTGATCCGGCCCCAGCCGTAATTCGATCGTCGGAACTCCGCGTCGCCCACGGGGCGCACAAACACGAAGATGTCGATCGGAACGGGCGTTTTGACGTCGGCAGTGACCTCGAGGATGGGCACCATGTTGGCGGACAAGGTCTGCGGTGGCAGGAGCAAGCCGCCCAGACCTCCACTCAACCTGACGCTCAAGGCTCCGACCTTCGGTTCGATCACGGCTTTGCCGAACGCCGTTGCCTGCGGGGTCGATCTGAGACTCCAAACCCGGACCGTGCCTTCGACCTCCGGCCTCGACGTGGGCGCGCCGGCACGATCGACCGAGTGAATGGGCGGAAGGACGTACAGCGATCGATCGACGAACGTCTCCAAGACGATGTCCGGACGCTCTTGGAAGACGTCCTTCGCGACGAACTGGAGCGTGCGTCGAGCAGACGTGTACGAGAACGTCGAGAACAGCAGGGGTTGGAGGTAGGGTCCGAACGAATCGTGGAACCAGACCATGCGCGGTCGATCGACTGGGCCCTTGGCGATGACGCGCCGATCCGAGCCCTCGTCCTCGTCCAGCACCACTTCATACTGCGGCGGCAGCACGCCGAGCCCGTAGCCATCACCATCCAGGTGGTCGTCGATGTAGAGCTGACGTCCGAGGCTGTCCCCGCTGCCGGGGTCGACGAGTGGCACCAACTCCGAGAAATCTAGTGGCTCGAGAATCGGGAAGTCCTCGTGCAGCCGCTCGAGGATGGCGCGGTAGGCCACGTAGAGACCACGGCCGTTCCAGTGCGTGCCGTACTCGTGGTACAGCCAGTCGCGCGGCCGATCCTCCGATTTGGCTGCGAAGAACGCGGCCCTGAGATCGAGGAATGGAATCGACGCTTCACGCTCGAGTCGCTGAGCGAGCTGCTCGAGTCGCGACGGGCCGATCGGCTTCCAGATCGACGGTGTGAGCTCGGGGTAGATCACCTCTTTGCCCGGACACAGTACGAACAGGTACTTCGCGCCGACGAGCGCGCACGCGTCACGCCGCTCCTGCAATACATCGACCCAGCGGTCGAGCTCGTCGTCGTCGACGGCGAGAGTTCCGCGGTACACGTCGCGCGTTCCGCTGCCGGAGTAGAACGCCCATCCGTTCGGAGCGCGATCGACGGTCGTCGTGGTCGAGACACCGAGTCCAAGCCAGTGAACGATGTTGCGCCAGCGCAACAGGACGTCGCGCAAGCCCATCGTGTCGGCGTAGTGGACTTTGAGATCGCGCGTGAACACGGCGAAGCCGTCCACGGCCTCGGGCCACACCGGAAACGGCGCGGGGTCGCGGAGTTCGAAGTTGCGCGGGTCACGCGCGCTCGACGGCCGCACGAGCTGATCGGCGAACGGGCCGAGGAGCAGGCCGCAGAACACGAGCGACAGCGCGATGTCGAACAATCGGCGAGTGCCGCGTGTGCTGACGTCGAGAGCCGTCGGGGCTGCGGTGCGAAGACTCATGACGGGCGGCTTTCGAAAGAGTGGTTGTAACCGCTCTCTCGCGCGCCGTCGCGGGTTCTGAGTGCTTCAGGGCCGCACGATCGTCACGCCGGTCCCGCTTAGGCGCACGGGGATGCGCGCGACTTCCCGACCGTCGTTCGTGAGCACGCACACGTAGTCGCCCTCAGCGGTCGATCCGACTTCGGACCGACCACGGGTCAGCATCATGGCCCGCGCAGTCCAGGTCATCATGGAGCTGTTCATTTCGGACACCGTCGTGCGCGTGAGATCGAACTGAACGGGCTCCCCGCGGTCGTCCAGGAATTGAGCCTCGTCTGCCGTGAGTTGCGCGCCCTCGCCGAGATCGACCTGCACGAATGCGCGCCGTGAAGCCGACACCACGAGGTCGCCCAGCGCATCGCCCGCTCGAACCTCCACCGTTTCGCGCATGACGTCTTTCCCTCTGACCTCCAGCTCGAACTGCTGACCGCGCACACCTTCGAACACGAACTTCCCTTCGGCGTCCGCAGTCGTGAAGGGACCTTCGACTAAGCCCTCGAAGCTGGCGACCTTCGACTTCACTTCGACGCGCACGCCACCGATCGCATCGCCACGCCGATCGAGGACGCGGCCGGCGAGCTTCGTGCGCGCGCCGGACGTGTCGAGCGCGATCTCGAGATCCGTCTTGCCCGCTCGAATCCCCGGCATCCGACGCGCGGCCGGGATCGCGCTCGCGACGACGACGAGTTCGTAGTCGCGTGACTGCAGCCCTCTGATCGCGAAGCGACCGTCGGCATCGCTCACGGCGGGCTGTGCAGCGAAGCCTCCACGCAGGAACTTCTCGACCGACAAGTTCCCCCTCAGTGTCATGCCGCTGAACTCCATCTCGATCACCCCGAAGTCCTCCTCGTCCGCGATGCTGATCAAAGCGTGCGCGA
>JAYTBY010000524.1:0-7431 GCA_043736755.1 Planctomycetota bacterium
AGGCCGACGGCCTGGACGTCGATGTCGCGCTCGGGCCGCTGGTGATGGACCGCGTCGTGGGCAGCCTGCTGCCCATCTTCAAGAAGGTCAGCTTCCTGGGCGCCGTCGACACGCAGCAAGTCACGTCGAGCGCGGAATTCGCGCCATTCCTGCTGAACTCGAGCGACGTGCACTTCGCGCTCGGCAGCGACGTCACGAAGCTCTCGGGCGTGTTCCGCATCGACCTCGGGACGCTCTCGTTCAAAGGCCTGCCGATGCTGGATCAGCTTGGACTCGGGCTCGACGCGATGGACGTGCGCCTGCCGGCGTTTGCGGTGCCGATCAAGGACGGTGTCGCGATGTACGACGAGTTGGCGATCCGGATGGGCGGTCGCGACGTCCTCTTCGACGGGTCCGTGCGGCTGACCGACGGCGAGATGTCGCTCGCGACGCAGTTGCCGCTGGCGATGTTCGGCAAGAAGTTCGAGCGCGAGCTGGGGAAGATCCGCGAGTTCGTGCCGCTCGACACGGCGATTCCGATCGTGATCAGCGGGACTTGGAACAAGCCGCGCGTCGATTTCCAGAAGGGGTTCCTCGAGGGTCTGCTCGAGAAGGCGGCCGGGAAATTCCTCGAGGACAAGGCCGGCGGCCTCCTCGACGACCTGTTCGGCGGCAAGAAGAAGAAGAAGGACGGCTGACGTCGTGCGCGATCAGACGGGCGGCAGCGTGCGTCCGACTTTCGCGCCGACGACCTCGGCCACGCGCACGGCGAGGTCGTGCCCATCCTTGTCGTCGACCCACGTCCTGCGCGTCGCGTTCCAGTCGTAGTGCCAAGCGCGCGCTCCGGCTGCGAACCACATCTGGTTCACGGCGGTCTGGCGATTCAGCACGAAGCGCGCGCGATCCGGGAACTCCAGCGTCACGACACCATCGGTCGTCGCCGCTTCGACTTCGTCGGGGTCGAAGCCGTCGCTCCAGCGCGCGACGCGAGCGAGCATCGTGTCGGCCAGGTCCAGATAGGTTCGTCGGTCCACGCAGCCGAGCATACACCGATCTGCTCGCCGATCAGGCCATCGCGGCGAACAGGCCGTCCTCGGACCACTCGCCGATCCAACGCGGAACGAGCTCTGCGAGATCCAGAGCGTCACCCGTGTGCGCGCGCTCGGCCACGGCGATTGCTTCGGCGAGGCTCGAGTGTTCCGCCAACGCGTAGAGCAACGCGAACGCCGTCGGAGCGAGGTCGCGGCGCCAGACGACCTCGTCCTTGCGCCAGACGAGCGTGAAGGTGCGCACGGGATCGAGCGACGGCAGTTCCTCGTCGTTCCGGAGCGCACGAACGAGTCCGTTCGCGCTGTGGCGCAGGTCCAAGAGCTCCAGCGCTCCGATCAGACGCGGTCGTGGGTCGGTCAGGATCTCGGGCGGAAGTGCCGCGATGTCCGCCGGTCGCAGCGCGCTCTCGCGCGGCGCGTCGAACGTGCGCGTGATCGCGAGTTCGACCCGCGCGACGTCGGTGAGGAGCTCGCGGCGGTCGATGCCGTCGGCGTTCGCGATCCAGTCCGGGAATTGTCGTCCCAGCACGGACAACGTGAAGCTCTGTGAGGGATGCGCCGCGAGGTAGCGTCGTGCGAGGTCGTGGAACTCTGCACATCCAGCCAGAGCGCTCACGGCCGCGTAGTCGTTCGTGAGGACTTCGACGAGGCGCGCGAGGTAGGCCTCGGCGTAGATCCCCACGCGTTCATCGGGCGCCAGGGTCTTCGACGGCAGAACGTGGAGTTCCGCGCGCTCGATCACCTTACGGTCGAGTGCGTCAGGCAGGCTCGGACGCACGACTGCGTCTTGGAACCAGCTTTGGAGTCGCGTCAGTTCAACTGCGGACACGCACGTGCTCCTGTTTCGGGACGCCGAGGAACTCACGCGCGCGCAATGCCTCCGCATGCACGACTTCGAGCTCGGGGATGTCCTCGTCCCATTCGTAGAGGACCGAGCGCGGTCCCGTGCGTCCGAGGGCGTGTCGGAGCAAATCCCACACCTCGTCACGCGCGCAGCCTGTGTGCGTGTCGAGCAAGTGCGTGCCCTTGTCGGTGTGACCCGCGACGTGGAATTGAACGACGCGCTCGGCCGGGATCGCGTCGATGTACGCGTACGGATCGAAGTCGTGATTCCGACTCGACACGAAGACGTTGTTCACATCGAGGAGCAGTCCGCAGTCGGCCTCGGCGCTCATCCGCGCGATGAACTCGACCTCGCTCATCGTCGATTCGCGGAACTCGACATACGACGACGGATTCTCGAGGACGAGCGGTCGACCGAGCACATCCTGCACCTCTCGAATGCGCGCGACGACGTGGCGCAGCGCGGCCTCGGTGTAGGGGATCGGCAGGAGATCGTGCACGTTCCGACCGGCGACGCCGGTCCAGCAGACGTGGTCGCTGATCCACTGCGGATGAACGCGCGCCGCGAGCTCCGCGACCTGCGCGAGGTAGGCGCGGTCGAGCGGGTCGGTGCTGCCGATCGAGAGCGAAACGCCGTGGAAAACGACGGGGTAGTGCGCCGCGACTTCCTCCAGCACGCGCACGGGCCGACCACCGGTGGCTAGGAAGTTCTCCGTGATCACCTCGAACCAATCGATGGCCGGCTTCTCGCTCAGCACGCGCCCGTAGTGCTGCGTGCGCAGGCCGATTCCGACGCCCAGCGCGGGCAGATCGAAGCGCTGTTTCGGCTGGAATTCTTGCATGAACTCGCGTGTCCTTCGAGCGAAAGAGACCTGCTCGGGATCAGCGACGTGCGCCGGCCCGAGCAGGTCCACCCCTCTTCCCGTCGCTCAGTGCTTCACCGGGACGGCACAACCGCCCTGGCCCTTGCACGAGTTCTTGCCGGCGCAGCCGTTGTCGCCGGTCTTGCAACCGCCCTGAGCCTTGCACGCGTTGAGGCCCTTGCAGGAATGGTGCGAGGCCGTGGCGCACCCACCGTGGCCCTTGCACGCATTCTTGCCGGCACATGCGTTGGCGGCGGTCTTGCAGGCGCCTTGTCCCTTGCACGCGTTCATGCCTGCGCAGGCGTGCTTGTCGGCCATCGACGCGCTGCTCATCGAGGTGTTGTCGTTCTGCGCGCGACAGCCCGCGAGAGGAGCGCCGGCGGCCAGGGCCGCGACGGCGGCGGCCAGGAGGGGAGTCACGTTCTTCATGGAGGTTCCAAAGGTTCGGTCTGGAGATCGCGACTGGAGGTCAATCGCTCTCGACGGAACTACGGAGTGCCCCCGCCGGTCCGGACGCGTTTTTTCGTGGCCGCTGTCAGCGAACCCTGCGAAACCTCTACTCGAGCCCCATCCCCGCCACGCCGTCCTCGTCGAATCCGAGGAGGTGCCCGATCTCGTGATAGAGGGTCTTGCGGATCTCCTCCACGAGCTCGGCCTCGTCGCGCGACGCGCGCTCCAGGTTGCGCTGGAACAACAGGATCCGGGGGGGGAGCTCGGCCGTCGCGTCCTCAGCCGTGTCGAGGCGTGAAACGCCGACGAAGAGGCCCAGCAGGCCGGGTGGAGTACCCGCCGGCTCGGAAGAGTCGATCATCCACTCCGACGGGACGGATTCGACGAGGACCTCGACGTTCTCGAGCGGCTCGCGGAACTCCGGGGGCAGCGCACCGATCGCGGCCGCGATCACACGCTCGAAATCCTCGCGTGAGAAGCGCGGCGGCAAGGGGAGCGCGTCGGGATCGATCGCGTGTCCTTCGCGGAGCAAGGCGTCGGCACCGGCGAAATCACCCTGGATTTCGTGGGCCAACGAGAGTCGCTCGAGAACGCCGACCGTGCGCTCGATACCGCTGAGCTTCTCGAAAACCGCGCGCGCCTCGGCGATGCGCCACTCCGCGAGGAGGAGGCAACCCTCGGCCCACAGCCAGTCCGGATGGTCGTCGACGTCGGCGGATTCGCGCACGCGAGCCAGCGCGGCGCGCGCACCGGCTAGGTCGCACATCTCGGTTCGCGCGATGGCCTCGGGAATCCAACGGTCCGGCCAGTCCGGATCGACACCATCGAGCTCGCGCAGTGCTTCCTCCGGGTCGCCCGCATCGATCGCGGCCCAGGCGCGGTCGAGCGCCTCGTCCTCGGGGCTCGGCGCCTCTTCTTCCCATCCGCTCCACGACGATCCGGTCTGCGTGCCTTGGTTCATGTCACCCGGCATTCTCGCTTGCGCGAGGCTCGGGAGCCACAAGAGCATGGAGACCTGCAGCGGACGTTCCTAACCTCCTCGATGGGGCCCGGGTCCTGCGCACACGTCGATGATCCATCCTCTCCTCGCGCTGGCCACCCTCGATCCTGAGGATGTCACGCGCCTTCTCGTGGCGCTCGGAGTCCTGCTCGTCGCCGCGCGTGTCCTGGGCGAGCTCGCGCGCAAGCTGAACCAGCCGTCCGTGCTGGGCGAGCTCGCCGCCGGTGTCTTGCTCGGGCCCGCACTCTTCGGACGCGTGTTTCCCGACGCGCAGGCGTGGATGTTCCCGAGCGAGGGCCCGACGAAAGTCGTGCTCGAAGGCATCCGCCTGCTGGCGGTCACGCTGTTCTTGCTCGTGGCCGGGTTGGAGGTCGATTTCTCGCGGGTCTTGCGACAAGGACGAGCGGCGTCCTCGGTCGGCCTCCTCGGAATCGCCGTGCCCTTCGGGATCGGGTTCGCCGCCGCGTGGATGTTCCCGGAAGTCATCGGCTGGTCCGGCACTGTTCCGCGCGGTACTCACGCCTTGTTCTTCGCGACAGCGCTCTCGATCAGTGCGTTGCCGGTCATCGCGAAGACGCTGATCGATCTCAATCTCTACCGCTCGGATTTCGGAATGGTCGTGATCGCGTCGGCGATCTTCAACGACCTCGTCGGGTGGATGGTGTTCGCGGTCATCCTGGGGATGGTCGGAGCGCACGGTTCGCCAGATGCGCTGGTCGGCGTGGTCGTTTCGATCATCGCGTTCACCATCTTCATTCTTACTGTGGGGCGCTGGGCGATTCACCGCGTGTTGCCGTGGGTCCAGGCGCACACGTCGTGGCCCAGCGGTGTCCTCGTGTTCGCCATCGCGCTGGCGCTGTTCGGCGGCGCGCTGACCGAGAAAGCCGGCCTGCACGCGATCTTCGGCGCGTTCTTGACTGGCGTTGCACTCGGGGACTCGTCGCACTTGCGCGAACGGACCCGCACCACGATCCGCGAGTTCGTGTCGAGCTTCTTCGCGCCACTCTTCTTCGCCGGCATCGGCGTGGGCATCGACTTCGTCGCGAACTTCGATCTCCTCTTGTGCACGATCGTCATGCTGATCGCCTGCATCGGGAAGATCGGCGGCGCGGCGCTCGGCGCACGTCTCGCCGGCATGGTGCCGCGCGAATCCTGGGCGATCGGCTTCGCGATGAATGCGCGCGGCAGCATGGAGATCGTGCTCGGACTCTCGGCGCTGAAGTACGGGATCATCGACGAGCGCATGTTCGTGGCGCTCGTCGTCATGGCGCTGCTCACCTCCGTGATGAGTGGGCCGTTCATCCAGCGCGTGCTGGGCCGCCGCCGCCCCGCGCGTTTCGCGCGACTCCTCTCGCAGAAAGCGTTCGTGCAGCGTCTCAAGGGGCCCGACCGCCGCGGGGTCTTGCACGAGCTATCTCAGGCACTGGGCAGTGCGTCTGGCCTCGATCCCCAGCGGATCGAAGATGCCGTGTGGGCGCGCGAGCGCATCGGTACGACCGCGATCGGCGACGGGATCGCCATCCCGCACGCACGGCTCGGAGGTCTGGCGCAACCGCTCGTTGCCTTTGGCCTCTCACCGGAAGGCGTCGATTTCGACGCACCCGACGGCCAAGCCGCACGCCTCGTGTTCCTGATCCTGACCCCCGCCGATCAACCCGGCGCGCAGCTCGAGATCCTGGCCGACATCAGCCGCACCCTGAAAGACCTCGACGTGCGCTCGAAGCTCGTCGAAGTCACGAACTGGACCGAGCTCCTCGCCGCCCTGCGCGCCGACGTCGACGCGCGCTGAGTGCGGATCGCTGCTCTGGACGCGGTCGATCCCCGATGCCAGCCTGATGGGGACCGACCAGCGTCACGCCATGCTCAACAAGCTGTACATCGACAACTATCGCTGCTTTCAGGGCTTCAGCCTCGAGTTCGAGCGCACGAGCCTGATCCTCGGCCAGAACGGGGTGGGCAAGTCGTCCATCGTCGATGTCCTTTGCGGACTACAGAGCTTGTGTGTCGGGAGCGAAACCGTTGGCTCCGTGTTTCCGCTGCAGACGGCGTCACGCTGGCAGCCCGAAATGCCCTCCACGTTCGAAATTCAAGTGCAGCTGGAGGAGGATGCATTCGTCTATCGAGTTGAGGTCGAGCACGGACACGAGAACGGCTTGTCTCGCCTGAAGTCGGAGCGGCTGAGTCTGGGTGGCCTCGTTTTGTTCGAAGCGCAGCGCGGCGAGGCCAAGATCTACGGCGTCGACGGGAAGCTCAAGTCCAAGGTCGAGTTGGACTGGGCACGGTCGGGATTGTCATTGCTGCTCGACCGAGCGGACGACCGTGGGGCCTCCCGCTTCAAGGTTTGGCTCGATGGCCTGCGGACGGCGCGGCTGGATCCTCGGCGGATGTCGAGCATCTCGGAGACCGAGGAACGTCGCCTCTCGAAGGACCTGGCTAACTTCTCTTCGTGGGTGCGGAACTTGTTTCAGGCCCGTCCAGACGTTCACTCCGCAGTCGTCAAGGACCTTCAGGCCGTACTCCCGCGCTTTGACACCCTTCGCTCCATCTCAGCAGGTGGGATGCGCCGCGAGTTGACCAGCATGTGGAGGCGAGTGGCTCACCCCACGGGCCAGTACGAAGGGGCCTACGATCTCAGTTTCGACGAGCTGTCAGACGGTCAAAAAGCGCTGATCGCTCTCTACACGCTTCACCACGAGACTCAAGGTGTTGGACGGCTGCTTTGTGTGGACGAGCCCGAGAACTTCCTCGCCCTTCGTGAGGTTCAGCCGCTGATCATGGCATTGAGCGAGGCGGCGGACCGACAGCTTCTCCTGATATCTCACAGTGCCGAGGTCTTGAATTTACTTGCTCCTCAAGCCGGGATCCTCCTGAGCGGTACGCCTGCAGGTACGGTCACCGCACGGCGGTTTGGCTCCACGGTCAGCAATAACCTCTCGCCTGCCGAGATCCTTGCCCGAGGCTGGGAGGACGAGCTTGGGTGATACAGCCCGCGTGATTGTTCTATGCGAAGACACGAATCACTCGACCTTCGTGTATCGCTGGTTGACAACGATTGGAGTTGGTCGCGGATTCACTCAGCGCGATATTCGAGTGCTTCCGCTGGCTGCGGGGAAGGGCTCGGGGGCAGCAAGTGTGATTGAGCGTTTTCCCAAGGAAGTGGCCGCAATTCGGACTCGAAACGCCAGCACGAAGTGTCAGCTCATTGCGATAGTAGATGCCGACAACCGTAGCGTGCAAGAGCGCCGTT
>JAYTBY010000525.1:0-7427 GCA_043736755.1 Planctomycetota bacterium
AGTTCGAACGAGCAGTCGCTGCCGACCGGAATCGTCAGCGTCGGCGTTCCGCTCGAGGCGTCGTCGAACATGGCGCCCGGGAACTGCGTGGACCAGCTGTAGCCGGTCTCGTTGCGCGAGTCCGTGCCGTCGAGCTCGACGGTAACGAAGGGCGCTTGCGCGCCGACGACGTACGGGCCGCCGGCATCGCAACGGAGTTGGTTGTTGCCACCGCCACCGCCGCCGCCGTTGCAGCCGTCAGCGAAGGACGAAGGGGCCAGCGCGACAGCGCCAGCAACGAGACAGAGGGCCGAGAAGATCTTGAACATGATGTCGGTGGAGGGTGCGGATAGTGGCGCGTACGACGGCAGCGACAGCGCGAGAAGCGAGCGGGTGGAGGGTGGTGATCGCGGTCGCGTCCCCATGCGGCGGAACGCGGCGGTCTCTGGCCTGCCGGCCCGAGAGCGATCGAGCAACCGTACATCGCGGTGGTACGCGGGCCAGTCGAACCGATGGCGTGACAACGCAAGTGGTCGCTCGCCTCGACTTGCGCACTCATGCTGAAATCCTCGTGTGAAACGCGTTCGGTCGGAAGTGCGAAGGGCTTTCCGACTCGCCTGCGCGAGTCGGAAAACCCTTCGATGGATCCGAGCGCAGAGGCTCGCGTTGCGTGCCTCTACTGGATTCGCACGCAGTCCGACGCGACGAACTCGCAGCCGTTCAGCGTGCGCCCGGTGACCACGAGCCGGTGGTAACTGTTCTGCGGGAACGCCGCGAGACCCAGGCCCTGGACGAGCTGCGCGCGGCTGAATCGCAAGCGCAGGTCCATGAAGCCATCCGCTCCTAGCGTCGTGCATTCGCAGCGCATTGTGCGATTCACCGGAGTGGCCACGTCTTCGTACCCGAAGTCGATCGGGTACACAGGACCCGCCGTGCAGTCCTCGCGGTAGATCGCGATGCTCGCCGGATCGATGTTCATGACATCCTGCGTGGCCGTGCCGAGCAGGCCCATCATCACCGTGGCACCACCGCCATTGCTTCCGACTTGGATCGGGTTCGGGCAGGACGTGGGCTTGATGTCGAGAGACCAAATCTGGCGTACCACATCGATCGATTGACTGCAGGAAGCGGTGTTTCCGCAGGCATCCGTGGCCGTCCATGTGCGCTGGATGATGCTGTAGAAGCGTCGGCCGGGGCAGGTGCCACCCGGAAGCGTCGGCGCGTCGGCGTACGTGATGACGACTTGCCCGGGGCAAGTGCTCTCGGCGGTGGCCTCACCCGTGAAGTCGGGGGTAGTCGGTGATCCGCAGAAGACCTTTCCGGTCGGTGGGCACGTGATCGTCAAGGTCGTGCCGTTGCCGAAGATCGCTGCGTCGGCGGTCGACGTCAGCGCGAAGGCGGTGAGAAGGAGGGAAGAGATTGCGGTGAGCTTCATGGAGTTCGGGGGCCGAGATTGGCCTCCGAAACCTATCCCGTCGGATCACGCGCGGTCGTCGACTCGGCGCGCGGCGATCCCGCGATTTCTGCGACGAGGTTTCCAGCGAGGAGCAAGCCGCCACCAGCGAGTAACCACGGCGTGACCACATCGGTGCCGGCCGAGACGCCGATGAGCGCGGCCCAGATCGGCTCGAGCGCGTAGAGGATCGCGGCGCGAACCGGATCGATTTCGCGCTGGTAGAGGTTCATGAAGGCCAGCGCGACGACCGTTCCGAAGATCGTGGTCAGGAGGAGCGGCCGCACGAACTCGGGATCGCGACACAACGTGCCGAACTCCGCCGCCGTGAACCCCGCACCGCGCGCGTTCTCGAAACCGACGAGCAGCAAACCGCCGAGCGCGACCCACGCGAACATCGCGAACGTGACGGGCATGACCGGTACGCGCTTCGTCACGCGATCCGTGGCGAGGATGTGCACCGCGAACGCGATCGAGGCACCCACGGTGAGGAGTTCGCCCGTGCGCCACTCGGCGATCTCGGGTCGACCGCGCACGAGCGCCGCACCCGCGGTCGCGAGCAGCGCACCGATCGCGAAGCCGACGCGCGGCAGTCGTCGCTCGACGAACGCTGTGATCACGGCCAAGAAGACGACGTAGAGGCTCGTCAAGAACGCCGAGACGGCGGGCGTGACGTCGCCGAGTCCGATCATCTGGAGGATGAATCCGATGACGAGCAAGACGCCGAGCCACGCGCCGCCGCCCCACACGACGTTCGTGGCGTCGCGCGTGAGCGCTCGTCGCGAAGACGGCACGAACGCGAGCAGGAGGACCATCGCGAGTCCGAATCGCAGCGCCAGGAACACGCCCGAACCGGCGACGAGTCGATCGGCGCCGGCGACGCGCTCCATCGCATCGACCGCCTGCTTCATCCACAGGAACGTGAAACCCCAGACGATGCTGACGAGGAACAGGGCGATCGTGGCGCGCGTGCGCATCGATCGTGTGGTCTTCGGTGTGTCCATGGGCGAGGGACGGTAGCGGCAGCGCGCAAGACCGCAAGGCGGCGTGCTAGGTTCGAGGGCGCTCGGCCTCGCCCCTCAGGCCGCGAGCGGAACCACGATCGACTGGAACTACCGATGAACGCGCTCTCCCGAATCTTCACCGCGACGTTGCTCCTCGCACAGCTCACCGCTTGCGCAACCGATCGCCAAGTGATCGAACAAGCCGACGACGCGCACCGCGACCTCGAACCGGCGGTGCTCGTCGATCCCACGCTCGCGGGTTACCTGCAGGAGATGGGCGATCGCATTGTCGTCGAGGCAAAGAAGCTCTCGGATTCGGGCGTCGGACCGTCGAGCCATCGCAGCGAAGACGACGCGTGGATGTTCACGGACGTGAAGTTCCACTTCGTGAACAGCGAGACGCTCAACGCGTTCACGACGGGCGGCGAGCACATGTACATCTACACGCAGCTCCTGCAGCAGTGCCGCACGGAGGACGAGCTCGCGGCCGTGATGGCGCACGAGTACGCGCACGTCTACGCGCGGCACGTGCACAAAGGGATGAACCGCCAGTACCTCGCGATCGGCGGTGCGTTGGCGGGTGGAGTGCTCGGTTACACGCTCGCGGACGAGAACAAGCTCGAGTACGCGGGGCTCGCCGCGGTGGGCGCGGGCGCGCTCGCCGGTTTCCTCAACAAGGGCTTCACGCGCGGCGACGAAGCCGAAGCCGACGACCTGGGCTTCCAGTTCTACGTGCGCGCCGGTTGGGATCCCGCGCACTTCGGCGACTTCTTCCAAGCGATGGTCGACGCGGGCTACGACACGACGCCGGAGATGCTGTCGGATCACCCGACGCTCGCGAGCCGCGTGGTCGCAGCGCGCGAAGCCGCAGCGAAGTTGCCCGCCGAGGCGAAGTCGTGGCGCAAACCGGCGGTGGCCGAGGGCTCGAAGTTCAAAGCGATGCAGTCGCGCGCATCGCAGCTCGCGAAGTCGTTGCCGAAGGATCAGTCGCTGGAGACGGCGCAGACGTTGTTGAACGCGGTGGGCAATTGCCTGATGCCGAAGGACCAACCGCAGCAGGTCGAAGCACGCGCGAAGATCGAGAAGGTGCTCGAGAACTGAGGTCGGTCACTCGCGGCCTGCGCGCGTGAAGTAGCGCAGAACGTTCAGCGTCCTGCCCGAAACCACGCTGACCGTGCCGCATGCTCCTCCGTATCGAATGCTCGCGCCCGATATCGCGAAGTCGTCGACGTTGTCGCCATTGACGTCGCCGATCGCCGCCAGCCCGATGCCGACGTGGGAGTACTCTTCGGGAACACTCTCGAGCGTGACACGGCCGATGGGCACTCCGACTGGCTCGATTGCGTCCCTCCATGACGGTCGCTTCGAGGACAACACTCCGGCCGGCACGAAGCAGAAGGCCTGAGGCACCGTGACGAGGATGTCCGCCTCGCCATCTCCGTCCCGGTCGGGAACCGCCAGGATTCGTGTACCGAACGACTCGTCGACACTGTCCGGTGCAGGCTTGGTGTGCGCGCGTTCCCATCCGCCGTCCCAGACGTCGATCGGCGGCTTGGTGATGAACTGCGTCGCGGAGCCGTCCGCCAAGTTCCAGCTCGTGATGCAGACCTCGGCATTCCGATCGTGGGGCTGCGCCACGAGGAGCTCAGTCGCACTCCGCGGGGATTTTCTTGGAAGCGCCGCGAGGCTGAAGCCGAAGCACCGACTTCCGTCATAGGGATGGAGCGAGCGCAGGACGGTGCCCTTCGACGAGAGGATCCGCACGTATCCCGATCGGGTACGTCGAAGGAAATCGGAAGCCTCCGAGCTCGGATCCCACGCCGGCACTGCACCCGCGGCGAGTTCAGCTTTTCCGTCGCCGTCCAGATCAGTCAGCCTGGTCAGCGAGAACCCGAATCGATCGTGGGCTTCGAGTCCCGTCCACGAGTGCACGGTCGACCCATCCCGACCCGAGACGACCTGCACGCGTCCCTGATCCTGTGCGTCCGCGTCGGCGAAGGACCAGCCGATCGCAAGGTCGTCGGCACCGTCCTCGTTCCAATCACCGACAGAGGTCAGCGCAGGCCCGGCTGCCGTGGAACACCAACCGACCTTGGCGCACTCCGCTGCGCCTCGAATTGCATAGCGGAGTGCGCCATCACGCCCGGAGAAGGCATGGACGGCTGACTCGCCGTCGGTGGACTCCTTTTTCCCCCAGCGCGAGGGCGACTGGGTTCCCGGCGTGCCGACGAACAGGCATCCGACGGCGACATCTCGCACTCCGTCCGCATCGACGTCGCCGATCCCAGCGACGGTCCAACCGAACTCCTCCGCGCCAGTCGGAGCATCGATGCGAAGAAGCGTCGAACCGTCCTGGCCGGATACGCACCACACCTTCCCGAACCCCGCTCCACCCGGCCGGAAGTGCGACGGATCACCGACCCAGAGATCGGGAACGCCATCACCGTCCATGTCACCGGCTGCATCGACGCAGGCCCCGAACAAGTTGTGGCTGATCGTCGGAGGCGAGCTGGGGGCGGGCTCGCTCTGGACCGCGAAGAGAAATGGAAGGATCGTCAGCATGTGGGCTTCGTGGACCTACCGTCAGCCCGGATCGATCCGATGCGAACAAGATCGGAGAACAGCAGTTTTCTTCGCACCCGTCCGTAACGACGTGCCCCGCTCGTCCAACACTTCGCGATGGCCATCGGAACTCCCGAAGCGCGGTTCGAGCGCTGGCGCACTCGCGGTGAAGCTGCGGCGCTCGGGGACGTGTTCGATGCGCTCGCGCCGGGACTGCTTCGGCTCGCGATCCATCTCGTCGGTGATCCCGCGGCGGCGGAGGATCTCGTCCAGCAGACGTTCGTGACGGCGATGGAGCGGGCGGCGAGCTGGGACGCGCGCCGCCCGCTCGAGCCGTGGTTGCAGGGGATCCTCGCGAACCATGCGCGCGATCTGAAGAAGAGCGCGCGGCGTGCGTTCGATCCGGACTTCGATCTCGCGACGGTGCTCGCGCGCGAGGAGGATGCGCCGCTCGAGTCGGCGTCGCGACGCGAACTGTCGGGCGAGTTGGCGCGAGCGGTCGACGCGCTCGACGAGCCGTATCGCGCGGCCGTGCTTCTGCGTCTGCGTCACGGCATGGAGGCGGCGGACATCGCGCACGTTCTCGGTCGCAGTCCCGGCGCAGTGCGCGTTCAGTTGCATCGCGCGCGCGAGCTGTTGCGCAAGACGCTGCCCGCGAGCATCGCGAGCGCCTTGCTGCTCCTCGCCGAACCCGCGCGCGGACTCGAATGTGCGCGGAATCAAACTCTGGAACACGCCGCGCGGCTCGCACCCGCGGCGAGCGTCGGTGGGGGACTGCTCGGGGGAGTGTTCGCGGTGAAGCAAATCCTGATCGCTGTCTTGGTCGTAGTTGCCCTTCTCGCTGCGACGCTGTGGTTCGTGCGGCCCGACGTGTCGATCGGCGGCGCGCAGTCGGCCGTCGCCATCGAGCGCGTCGAGATCGAATCGGCCCGCGGGAATACCGAGGTCGTCGCGCTCGCGAACGCGGAGGTCGCCACGCGTGCGTCGATCGCAGATGTCACCGCCGAATCGGCCGAGACGTGGCCGTTCCGTTGTCGCATCGTCGACGGTCTCACCGATGAGCCGATCGAGGGAGCGCGCGTGCGCTTCTATCCGCCGCGTTCGTCGCCGTACTCGGAGATCCGCGCGCGCTGGCCCGAGCGATTCCGATCCTCAGCGATCGCTCAGGACTTCGTCCACGACTGGCCGTGGTTCGCGGCGAAGCTGACGGCGAATCAGCGACTCGATCTCGAGCCCGTGCTCTCGTACGAAGGTCCCACCGACGACGAAGCCCCGCTCGCGGAGGGCGTGACGAATGCACGAGGCGAGTTCGAGTCGTCGATTGCGCATCGAGCGGCCTTCGTCGTCGTCGAAGCGGACGGATACGCGTCGCGCGGGCAGCCGCCCGAACTCGAGCGGCGTGTTCACGTCACCGGGACAGACGGCAAGCCGACGATCCGAACGTTCGTCGACGACGCGCTGGTCGTGCGGCTCTATCGCACGCGGCGTCTCACGGGAGCGGTCGTCGACACGCAGGGCGAACGGATCTCTCGCGCGGTCCGCTTGCGCGTCGAGGGCTTCGGTCCTGGCGACGTGCTCGAAGGCAAGTTGCGCGGCCAGCGCGCCGTCGATTCGTGGACGGTCGTGACCGACGCCAGCGGACGCTTCACGCTCGACATCGCTGGCGCGCGCGTGTCTTTTCGCTCCCTCGAGAGCGGCTGGTGCGTGGCAACCACGGCCGTCCACCCCGTGAAGAAGAAGGCCTGGCATTTCACGGGGCAACTCGCGTTCGACGGCCCCGACGAGATCGCGTGGGTGCCGCTACGACGCCAGCCGTCGATCGTCGTCGTGTCGGCTGCAGATGGTCGCCCCGTGCGCGACTACTGGATGCAGATCCGCGAGTTCGAGATCGATGAATGGCCGCGCGGTGGGCTCGCGCGCGTGCGGTCACAAGACGGTCGCGCGGCGATCCTCGACGCCGAGTACTTGGACGGAACTCACGACTCGTTGCCCTTGCGCACGTTCGCGGTGCAGGTCTTCGCCGAGGACTTCGTTCCCGCCGTCGTGCATATCGCCGATGCGCGTTCGGCCGAGGACGTCACGGTGCGGCTCGAGCCCGGTCCGCATCCGACGATTCGCGGCCGCGTCGTAGAGAACGGCCGCCCGCTCGCCGAGGTGGGCGTGATGCTGACCGCGGCGACGAGATCGAGCATGGACTGCGATCCGCGCGGAGCGGGCAGTGCGGTACGCACCGACGCCCAAGGCGCGTTCTCGATCCCGGCCGCGCCCGGATCGTGGGTCGTGATCGCCGATCACGCGGGCTCCGTGCACTGTCGAACCGCAGACGTCTCGAACACAGCGTCGATCCTGATCGATGTCGGATCAGAGTCCGCGATCGAATTCGTCGTCGATGGGGACGAATCGCGGAGGAACGAGATCTGGGCAGCGAT
>JAYTBY010000526.1:0-7420 GCA_043736755.1 Planctomycetota bacterium
GTCCATCGTCAACACGCCCTGAGCGATCTTCGCGGCGACGTTCGCGTCGAGCTGCGCCGAGGTCACGACGATGCGCGCGTTGCCGCCCTCGAGGTTCACTTGCCGCGCCTCGACCGTGACGCTCGCCACCGGACCGAGCGCGGCCGCGATGCGCGCGCCCTGTCCGGCGAACTCGCCCAGCGCCAGCGTCGAGAGTCCGTCGATGCGCGCGTCCAGGTCGATCGGCGGGATCGGCCCGCCGGCGAGCATCGCGAACGGTCCCGCGATGGTCGCGTTCGCCTGCAGGCGGCCGGGAGCGCCGGCGTCGAGCGCGGCTTCGAGATGCGCGACCAGCGGTTGCCCGGGCGCAGCACGCGCCGTCAGCCGCACGCCTGAGATACCGGCCGTGAGCTTCGCAGCGCGCAGCGCGTCCGTCTCGATCGTCGCGGATCCGGGCAAATCGATTTCGAGCTCGAGCTCGGCATCATCGAGCGTCGGACGCAAACTCACGAGGTCCTTCGCACTCGGATCCGGCAGCGGCAGCCGGAGCTTCGGCACGCGAACGGTCCACGATTTCCCGGCATCCGCGAACGACACGGTCGCATCCGGCGGCAACTGCGCGCGCAGCACGCGCTCTAGAATCCCGCGCGGCATGGGCGTCGTCGCCGCGAGGAACGGCTGCTCGCCCCCGGTGATCAGGCCGTCCGCGAGGCGTGCGTGGATCGCGACGTCAGCGTTCTCGCCGTCGAGCTCGAGATTCGCGACGCCGCGCTCGGCCGACTCCGCCGAGACATCGAAGCGCAGCGCGAATGTCGGCCCGAGCACGTCGACGAGATCACCGGACAGACCACTGAGTCCATCGACGAGCGCCGTCGAGAAGCCGTCGACACGCCCGCTCGCATCGGTGCGCCCGAGCGGCCAACGCGCCGTGAGGTCGATCGGTCCGTGCACCGTCGCATCCATCATGAGCGTGCTCGGCCGCTCGCCCGCGATGTTCCCCGCGAGCAGTGCAATGAGCGGACGGCCCGGCGCGGCGGAGACACTGAAAACGCCGTCCTTCAGCTCGAACGGTTTCCCCAGACGTCGCGTGTCCGCATCGGACCACGCCAGCCGCTTCACGTTCACGCGCACGTTGACGTCGAGCTCGCGTACGAACGTGGCGACGTCGAAATCGGACGACGAGTCGCTCGATTCGGATCCCGACTTCGGCGTCGTGCCGCGCGGAGCCAGCGCGCGCTGCAAGTTCGTCGTGCCCGCATCGTCCGCCGCGAGATCCGCCTCGACGTCGATCACGATTCCGCCGAAGCGTGTGCCGCCGGAGCGGATCAAGCTGAGCAGCGACGGCAACGTCGCACTCGCGCGCACGACTTGTGCGCCGGAGGGATCGAGCAGGCGCACATCGCGCAGCGACTGTTCGCCAAACCAAGCCAACGTCGCCGAGCCGATCTCGAGCCGGCCTCGGTGCTCGGCGTCGAACGCTTCCGCGCCGCGACTCGCGACCGTCCCGCCGAGCATCGTCGGCAGCAATAGGACGAGGACCACCAGGCTCCCCAGCGCGAACGCGACGCAGCCCAACGTGGTCTTGAAGAGGGTCGCCAGGACGCCCCGCTTGCGGGGAGTCGCGGGGGCAGTCAGGGCAGGATTCGGTGCGTTCAAGTGAGGCTCCAGGCGGGTCGGTGGGCGCATCCTGCTCGCACCGGTCGTGCCGGTCCATGACGCAACTCGTGAAGGTGTCGAGTACTACGAATCGGGCCCTCGACGGAGCGGACCACTACGGGTAGTGTCCCGCTCCGGAGCACCCCCCCTATGCAGCATGCCGTCCGCATCTACCTCGTCGGCGCCCACGCGACCGGCAAGACGACTTTGGCCCGATGGGTTCGCGACCACTACGGCCTGCCGATGATCTCGGAGGTCGCGCGTGGCGTCCTGGCCGAGATGGAAGCGCAGCTCGATGCGTTGCGCTCGAACGTCGACGTCGTGAATCGCTACCAGCGCCAAGTATTCGAGCGCCAGATCGAAGCCGAGGCGCGACAGCTCGGCTCGTTCGTCTCCGACCGCGCGTTCTGCAACCTCGCGTACGCCGGACACCACGCGACGATCCTGGGCGAGATCGCGACGGATCCGCGCCTCTCGACCTACCTCGAGTCCGTGCGCAGTGGCATCGTCTTCTTCTTGCGACCGCACAAGGAACTCGTCGTCCAGGACGGCGTGCGCGCCGGCGTCGAGTGGGAAGAGGTCGTGCGCATCGACGGCATGGTGAAGCTACTCCTCGAGCTCTTCCGCATCCCCTACATCCCGGTCGCATCGCTCGCGATGCAAGAACGCGTGCGCCTCGTCGAGCGCGTGCTCGACCTCGCCCATCTCCGACCGGTCGGCGCGGATGGTCCCGACGAAACGACCTCGCGTCGTCTCGTGGCGAACGGCGCTTCGAACTGACCCAATCGCTTGGCGATCAGGATTCGACGGACGTCGTGGGGATCCGTGCCTCGAGTTCGCGCACGTAGCGTGTGATCGCGCGCAGGATTCGCTCCGGTTCGACGTCGTCGGACTCGGCCAACAGGTCGAGCACATGCGGAGACAGTTCACGCTGCATGCTCAAGGCATCTTCGAGCTCGGCTGCCGTGCAGTAACGGCGTTCGAGTGCAATCTCGCCCAAACGCAACATCGGCATTTTCGACTGGAGCCGCAGCAACTCCTCGAGCTGCGCCATCGTCAACCAACCGCGCTGACGCAGGATCTTCCCGAGGGGGATCCACGTTTCGCGTTGGCGATTGCGCACGGAGTCGGCGACCGCTCGGGCGACGGCGCCTTCCTCGACGAGCAGTTCGAGGAGCTCCTCGCTGGGATTCTTCTCTCGTTCCATTCCATCCCCACACGAGACGGGGCCGCACGGATGAAAACGTCGCGTTCACGGGGTGTCGCGGAGGTATTCATCCCCCGCGCAGCACGCGTTGCGGCGTCTTCTTCTAGGCGACCCCGGAACGGGATGGGCGCGCCACGACCCCCATCCTCACCCGAACGGGCGGCTCAATTCCAGCTCACGTCCGGCGGAAGGTTCTCGAGGCCCGCGGCCGCGTCGCCCAGGGAGCGCACGACCTGCCTCCAGATGCCCGGGGCGTCGGTGGCGAAAACCCAGTCCGGATCCACGCTGGCCGGGATCCAAGAACCGCTACCGAGCTCGGCTTCGAGCTGCCCCGCGCCCCAACCGGCGTAGCCCAAGATCATCCGCACATCTGCGGAAGCGCTGTCGCCGCGCTCGTCCAAGAACTCGGCCAGCTGATCGATGTCGCCGCCGAGATGGATGCCGGCCGAGAGCTCGATGCCACCGCCGATCCGCCCGGGAACGCGGTGGACGAATTGCAGGGTGTCGAGCCCAACGGGCCCGCCCGCGTGGATCACGTGGCGTTGCCGCGCCAGCAATTCGTGCGCGGGCATGAGCTTGTCGAGCGTGACCGGCGACGGCCGATTGATGACGACGCCGTGCGCACCGTGCTCGTCGTGCGCGCACATCAGCACGACCGTGTGCATGAAGTTCTCGTCGCGCAAGGCCGGGGACGCGGCGAGGAGGCTTCCCGGGACCGTTCGCAGTTCCTTCATCACTCTGGAACGTAGCAATCGCCGAAGGGCCATGGAACGGCATGACGAGAGTCCTCGGCAACCCTCGCGCGGATCACTCAGGTTCGACGAAAGCCTCGAACCGCGCGCAGTGGATCACCGGCTGCGGCGGGTACTTCGGCCAAGCGGGGTCGTCGACGCCCTGGCGGCACAACAGGAAGACAGAGCCCTTCCCCGAACGGATCGCGCGGACGTGCGCGCAGTCCTCGCAGCGGCTTCCGAAACGGCGCGGCGGACGGTCCTCGCCGCGTGCTCCGTCGCCCGCAGGCGAGCCGCTCACGCGTCGCGCTCCAGCGTGAGCACGGTTTCGACGTGCGGCGTGTGCGGGAACTGATCGAAGGGTCGGACGCGAACGAGACGCCAGCCCGCGGCGACGAGGTTCGCGACGTCGTTCCCCGCGGAAGCCGGGTTGCACGAAACGTAGACGAGCCTCTTCGCGGGCAACGACTGCAGCGCCGGCACGACGCTCGGATGCAAACCGGCGCGCGGCGGATCGAGGACCAGCACGTCGGGCGCGGGCACGTCGCGGGTAGCAGCCAGGCCGATGAGGACGTCACCTTCGATGAAGCGTGCGTTCGTGATGCCGTTGCGCGCCGCATTCGCGCGTGCGTCGCGCACCGCGGACGCGACGAGCTCGAACCCGACGACTTCACGCGCGTCGCGGGCGAGGACCAGCGCGATCGTCCCAGTGCCGCAGTAGAGGTCCCACGCGACGCGCTCGCGATCCAGCGCGGCTTCTCCGCGCACGGCCTCGAACATGTGTTCGGCTGCCAACGTGTTCGTCTGGAAGAACGAGCCGGCCGAAATGCCGAACGAGAGTCCTTGGACCTGCTCCGTGATCGTTCCAGGACCGAAGAGGACGCGCTCGTGATCGCCGACGGCCGTCGTCGCGGCTGTCGCGTTCACGGTCTGCACGATCGTCGTGATGCCCGGCACGCGGCGCACGAGTTCTTCGGCGAACGGATCGACGATCTCTACTGCATCGGCGGACGTGACCAGGTTCACGAGGACCTCGTTCGTGCGCTCGGCGCGACGCAAGACGATGTGGCGCAGGAGCCCCGTGTGTGTCTTGAGATCCCAGGCCGAAATCCCGCGTTCGAGCGCGATCGCGCGCGCCGCATCGACGATTTTGTCAGCGATTTCCGACTGGATCGAGCACCCGCGGATGTCGACGACCTTCGAGAAGAGCCCCAAGGCGTGCATGCCGAGCGCGAAGGACGCGTCCACGCCCGCGGGTTCCTCGGGTGCGATCCAGCGCCGGTTCGAGAACGTGAACTCCATCTTGTTGCGGTAGCGCCAGAGCTTTGGTGCCGCGATCACGGGCTCGACGCGCACACCCGTCGCGAGCAATCCACGCGACTCGAGCACGCTCTCGACGAGCCGGTGCTTGCCCTCGAGCTGCGCGTCGTAGGCGAGGTCCTGGAAGCTGCAACCGCCGCAGTGACGGAAGTGTGCGCAGCGCGGCGTGGCTGCGCGCGGTCCGGCGTCGAGGACCTCGAACGCGACGGCTTCGATGTCATCGCGACGACGACGCACCACCCGCGCGCGCACCGTGGAGCCGACCGCCGCGCGTTGAACGCGAAAACGGTAGCCCTCGCTGCGCGCGAGGCCGTGACCGCGCGCGTCGAAGGCGTCGATCGTGAGCGTGAACTCGTCGTCCGCACGCGGCTTGCGCGGCGGAACGGAGCCGGGAACTTCGACCGGCGAATCCGCGGTGTTCACGCGTCGATCCGCTCGACGCGCGACGAAGGCTTCACGTCCTCGGCCGCGCGCGGATGGGCGATGTACGCGCCGTCGTTCGCGGGGAGCGGAACGCCGGCACGCACGAGCGCCGTGTACACGCCGAGACACGTGACGTTGGCCAGGTTCAAGCTGCGGATGCCGCTCCGGATCGGGATGTAGACGCGCTGCGAAGCGTGATCGGCGAGGAGTCGCACCGGCAGACCGCGGCTCTCCGATCCGAAGACGAGCACGTCGTCGGGCTCGAACGCGACCTCGAAGAGCGACGTGCCGCCACGCGCGGTGAAGAGTCGCACGCGCTCAGACATCGGCCGATCGGAACGCGCCGCGAGTGCTTCCACAGCTGCAGACCAAGAGCGGTGGACGACGAGGTCGACGAGCGGCCAGTAGTCGAGCCCAGCGCGCTTCAAGTAGCGGTCTTCGAGGCTGAAACCGAGCGGTTCGACGAGATGGAGACGCAGGCCGAGCCCGGCCGCGAGCCGCGCAGCGCAGCCCGTGTTGTGCGGGATCTCGGGGTGGACGAGGACGATTTCCAAGCGCGGAAGTGTAGCGTTCCGCCGCCGGCTTGCCTCACGTCTTGGAGTCCATCGGCGCATCGACACGATTCGTCCTCCGTGGCGCCAACCGGCGCCGGCCCGTCGCGTAGCGCGAGCCCATGCGAACACCGATCGCGACACTCTTCCTCCTCGCCCCCATCTTCGCGGCATGCGCGACGAGCGCCCAGCAGCCGGCGGTACTCGAAGCGGCGCGACCACGCGCCGAGTACCGCGTGCACGTGCTCGACCCGCTCGAACGGGCTGTCGACGTCGAGTTGCGCGTCTTTGGCATCGACCGCGCCGTCGATGCGATCGAGCTGAACCTTCCCGAGAGCTACTCCTTCCTCGGACTCGAAGCGCCGCTGCTCGCTCGACCGCTCACGGCGCGGACGAGTGCCGGAGATCCACTCAGGATCGACAACGAGTCGCCTTTCCGTTGGAGGCTTGCGACGAACGGCGCGGCGGACGTCGTCGTGAATTGGACCAGCGCGCTGACCGCGCACGATCGAGCCGACGTCGTGGAACGCGATGCGTTCGGCCATCCCTACATCGCTACCGACCACGCGATTCTCATGACCGGCGCGTTCCTGATCGCGCCCGCACTGGGTCCCGATGTCGACTGGGTCCCGGTGTCGAGTGGCGCGTGAGCTTCGACGCGCCGAGCGGGTGGCCAGTCCTCACCCCGTGGCGCGAGCTCGAACCCGGTGTCTTCGGTCCCGTTTCACGCCGCGCATTGCAGGACGACCTCGTCGCGGTCGGCGCCTGGACTTCGCGGCGGATCCAGCTCGATGGCCTGACCATCGACGCAGCGTTCGCGCCCGGTCAGCCCGCGCTCGAAGCGCTCGCCGCACCGGCGATCCAGCGCATTTGTGCGGCCGAGCTCGCGCTGTTCGGTCTCGTGCCACGCGAGCGTTACCTGTTCCTCTTCGTCGCGCCGAAACCCGTCAGCGGGTTCTCGTTCTCAGGGTCGCCGAAGGACGGCGCCATGGTGCTGCAGGTCTGCGGCGACCTCGCCAATCCGATTGCGACCGAGTTGGTCGCGCACCTCGTCGCGCACGAGTTCCACCACTTGTGGGCCGTTTCCCGGCTCGATTTCGGCAACGACCTGCGCTTCGTCGGCGAGGGTTTCACCGACTGGTACGCGCATGTCGTGCCCGCACGACTTGGACTGCTGACTTGGAAACGATTCGGCGAGCAACTGGGCGAGAAGCTCGACGCTTGGACCGAGCTCTCGAAGCGGCTCGACGTCGCGCTCTATGCCGCGGGTGGTGAAGGCTTCTTCGAGGGTGGCGACCGCTACGCGGCCACGTACGGAGGTGGACTGCTCGTCGCGGCTCTGCTCGACATCGAATTGAAGCACGCGGGCCGAGCGGATGGACTCGACGGTTGGTTGCGCGAGTTCGTCAACGATCCCCGCTTCACGCGCGAACACGGCCCGACACTCGCGGACTTCCTCGCGCACGTGGAGCGAGCGCTCGGAACCGCGGCACGCGCACGCGTCGCGCGTTGGACCTCCGCAACGGGCGGTTTCGATCCGGCTACCGAGTTCG
>JAYTBY010000527.1:0-7405 GCA_043736755.1 Planctomycetota bacterium
CCGCGACGGAAACGCGTACCTCGGCGAGCGGCGCGCCCGCGCGATCGACGACGCGACCTCGCACGCGTCGCGTCGGCGCGCGCGTATCGAGCTCGACGAGGAGATCGCGCGTTCCCGCGCGAACCTGCGGCACGCGACGGCGCGACATCAGCGCTCTCGACTGCGCCCAGACCTCGTACGCGCGGTCTTGCAGCCCACGGATCGTGAACGAGCCGTCGTGGGCCGTGACCAACGGGCCGGCGAAGTGCAGGCCGGCAGTCGACAACCTCTCCGCGTCGCTCGGCTCGCGGAGGACTTCCTCGACCGACTTGTCGCGCAACCAACCCAACGGATCGTTCTCCTGACCGGTAACGCGGCCGAGTCGTTCCTCTTTCTCGATCGTCACGTTCGCGCCCGCGACTGCATTGCCGTCGGAGTCGACGACGCGTCCGCTGATCTCGAGCGGCGCACCGCCGAGCACGAGTTCGAACGCTCGACCCTCCGCACGCTCGATGGCCTCTCGCGCTCCGATCGAGATCCGGCCCGGCAACGCGCCACCGCGAACGGCGACGAGATCGAACTGCCGATCCGCGGCGAGCGAGCCCGTGAAGATGCTCAACTCGAACGATCCGTCGGCTTTCGAACTCGTCAACATGCCGGCGAGCCCGACGAACGCGCCGCTCGCCGGCGACCCGTTCGCATCCACGACGCGACCATGCACGACGACATCGCGTCCGTCGATCCCGTCGACGCGCAGCTCGAGATCGTCGCGCGCTCTCGTCGGCAGTTCGATCGCCAACGACTTCCGCTCACCGCGCACGGCCGAGATCGAACCGCGCACGAGCGGGATCTCGCCGAGGTCGAAACGACCGCGTTCGTCGCTGCGCACCGAGTACTCGAACTCGTGCGGATCCGGCGCGAGAACGTCGTAGAAGGTGCGCAACAACTCGCCGCCGACCTTCGTCGCGACGAGCGCGTTCGGAACGGGACGTCCAACGTGATCGATCACGCTGCCGGCCACTCGACCCGCGGGAGCAACGAGGATCGTCACCACGTCGGCGGGCGGCTCGGAATCGTGCCGATCGGCCCACACGGTCGCCCACCCCGGACCTTGCGCTTCGAGACCGCTGCCCCCGATGTCGAGCTTGATCTCGAACGTGCCGTCGGCCGCGCTGCGCACGTCGGAACGCTCCATGCGATCAAAGCGGCCGATCGCGAGGTTCGCGACCGGCTGACGATCGAGGTCGAGCACGCGGCCGCGGACGATGAGCGGTAGAACGGTCGGGACTTCGGTGACGAGCGCGGGCTCCGCGGCAGGCGCAAGAGCTGCGCGCTCGGCGACGTCATCGACAGGAGGCGTGATGTCGATCGTGTGCGGAGACGCACCGAGCAGCGCGAGCGACGCGGGCGAACTCGGTGGTGCGACCTGCTCCTTCGTAACTGCGAACCAAACGCCCAACGCGCAGAGGAGCACCGCTGCGAAGATCGCGAGCTTCGTCTTGCGCGACATGAGCGGGGTTTGGAAAGAGGACTGCACGGCGCATCCACTCGTGCGAGCGGCGCGGACACGATACCCGCGAGGTGCTCGGACTCGCGAGGTGGTTAGACGGCCGAGACGACGATCGTCGCGAACATTCCGGCGTGCCCTGCCCCTCGTTCTTGATCGCATCCACCGAGCAGGATGCGGATCGAGGGCGTGATCTCCGCTCCTTCACGGCCGCACGATCGTGACGCCCTCGCTCGCGAAAACGATCGGGATCTGCGCGACCTCCGTCCCGTCACGGAGCAGGACCAGCGTCAACTCGTCCCCGTGAACCGTGACGACGTCCGAACGACCGTCCACGATCGGCAGGGAGACCGCGACTCGTTCGGAACCTCTCGATACCGTCCGCGACGCCACGGTCCACGAGGAGTGCATGGCCACTCGGCCTCTCGCGTTGTGGATGCGGAAGTCCGTCGCGAGATCGGGCTTCGAAGTGATGTCGACTTGGACGGCGCGGGGACGCGGCACGACGATGCGAACGTCGTCGAGCACCGTGTCGTGTTTCACCCCGATCGCGGCCACGGACGCGTCGAAGCTCGCGAGTACTTTGACGATACGGCCTCGCAGTCCGTTCAGCTCGAAGGCACCGAGCGCGTCCGTCGTCGTCGCGCTCGATGTCAACGGAGAGTTCTCGAAGCCGAGGTCGACTTCGGCCGTGACCTTCGAGCCCGCCACTGCTCGGCCCGCGCCGTCCACCACGCGGCCGGCGACTCGCTTCCTCGGGCCGCGCGTGTCGAGCACGACGAGGAGATCGTTCGTCCCCGCCGGAACATGCTCGATCACGTTCATCGCGAGCGGTTCTCTCGAGCTGATCACGATCCGGTAGTCGCGTGCTTGCAGTCCGTAGAGCGTGAACAGGCCGTCCGATCCGGACGCGACATCGGGCCCGCGATCTCCGCGCAGGATCGCTTCGACCGTCCGGTCGTGTCTCGCGGGTTGTCCGGGCTTGCCGACCGAGACCGTGCCGAACCAATCTTCGTTCGCTCGCAGCCTCGCGCCGACCATCGGGTTACCGTCGGCATCGACGACGCGGCCCGTGATGATGAGTGGATCGTCGCCGAGCACGATGTCGAACGTCTCCGTCGCAGCGCGGTACGCGAGCTCGCCGCGCGATGGGAACGCGACTTTCGTTGGACACTGGTTCTCCGAAACGGCCATCAACTCGATCGGCATCCCGTCGGCGCGCACATCCGTCGGCCGCACGACGAGGCGGAAGGCGCCGTCCCGATCCGTTCGCTGCGTGGCCGCGCCGATGCGCACATGAGCACCGCTGACCCGGTGGTCCGGGTTGACCAGGTGGTCCGGCCCGCTTCCGACCGTTCCGCGCACGACGATGTCGCCCACGTCCGGAGGATCGAGCGCGAGGACGAGATCGTCCTGCGCCGCGTGAGGGATCGAAACCGGCCGCGTTGCGCGACCGTCGACGTCGGCGTGGATCGTGCCCGCGACGATAGGGACGAGGCCGAGATCGAAGCGACCCTCCGCATCGCTGACCGTCGAGTAGCCGAGCCGGTGGGGGTCCGCGTCGAGCAGCCCGCCGAGCGTGCGCAGCAACTTCTCGTCGAAACGGACTTCGATCACGGCGTCCTCGACCGGACGAGCTTCGTCGTCGAGGACCGAGCCGCTCATCTGCCCGGCACGCGCGACGAGGATCGTGACGCGGCGATTCGAGCCGATCTGCGGGATTCGATCGACCCACACCGTGGCCCAGCCGGGCCCGGTGGCCTCGAGCGCGTGACCGGCGAACTCACGCAGGATGGAGAAGGAACCGTCGGCCGCGCTGCGGTCGTTCGACGACAAATTCTGCCTTGCGGGGCCAATTTCGAGCCCCTCGACGGGTCGGCCTTCGAGGTCGAGAACGCGACCGCGCACCTCCGGCGCGGGGACGTTGCTCTCCTCGAAGTCTTCGACCGCGGCAGTGCTCGCATTCGGCGTGCGCGCACCTCGTTCGGACGCGACCGCAAGGGGCGACTCGCGCTCGGGTTCACTCTCGAGTTCCGACTCGATCGCCGTGGACGCCGCCAACGTACTGGTCGGCTCGACGTCATCGCGCGTGACCGTGAACCACGTCACTGCCGAACACACGACGGCGGCCGCAACCGCTGCTTTGACTTTCGCTCCCATCAGCACCGCTCCGATGGTGGCCGTCGAGATGAGTTCCGGAGCCGCGAACGGCACGAACGCTGCCATCCACGCGCTGCGATCACCGCCGTGCTCGCGATCGAATCGCTTGCGCAACAGGTCGAGCCCGCGCGCGAGCTGTGTCTTCACCGTGTCGACCGACACGCCGTCGCGCGCGGCGATCTCACGCGGCGCGAGCCCGTCGTAGTAGCGCGCCCACACCGCCGATCGGTACGGCTCGGGCAGCTCCCGCACCGCCGTGATCAAGCGCACTTGCAGCGCGGCCGCGTCGTCGACCGGATCCGTGCCCGCCGCGCGTTCGGAGCGAGCGACGGCGTGCTCACGCTGCTCGCGACGCGACGATTCGCGCGCGTCCTGTCGCACGAAGTTGCGCAAGACGGTCGCGAGCCAGCGGCGCGGCGGCGTCCCGTCGCTCGGCGGTCGACGCATGGCCGCGAGCCACGCGCGCTGCACCAAGTCGTCCGCGCGATCCGGATCGCGCACGAGGTTCCGCGCCAACGCTTTCGCCCAACCCGAGTGGGCCAGCAACGCGTCGAGGTCTCGCGGGGTCGTGTCCATCGCCTTCGTCCTACCCGATGCCGCGAGATCTGGATCGATGTCGGCGAAGTCGCGGGAATCGTCGATTCGTAGAGGATGACTCGAATAGCGCCACCCTCGGGTCTGGCCCCATACTTCCGGGATGAAGGCCAAGCGCGTGAAGCTGATCCATCTCGGGGAGCACCAGATCGTGCACTTGCCCAAGCAGTTCCGATTTCCAGCCAGCCAGGCCGAGGCCTTGGTGAGCCGTGATGGGCGCAAGATCGTGCTCGAACCGTTGAGCGCTTGGTCGGACGAGTTCCTCGCGTGCCTCGGCGCCTGGCACGAGAAGATCGAGCGTCCGCTCCGATCTCGGATGGGTGGTGTCCGTCGTCGCAACGAGTCCAGGGCGCGACTCATTCGACACGGCTGCCCTGAGCTGCGTGGGTCAAGTTATCCGGCTCGCGCGCGCGAGTGGGTGACGGAGTGCGCAACCAAGGAACGGAGACATCCCGGAATCGGGATCGGCGCATAGACTCAAGGAGTGCTCCCTCGCTCCCCATCACGACGCCCTCCACCATGCGCCACGTCCTCATCGCAGGACTCGTCCTTGCTCCCGCCGCTCTCGCTTCGGATTGGAACAATTCAGGCGGGAATCCTGGCCGAAATGGCCTCACGCCCGAGGTCGGCCCGGAGGCCGCGACGCAGATCTGGTCCGGTTCGCGCAGCTCCATCATCGCGTGGCAGCCGGTCATCGAGGGCTCGCGCGTGTTCCTCGTGCGACAGACTTCGTTTCCCCCTGAGTCCACCGGTTCGCCGATCGTCTGCCAGGATCTCGATACCGGCGTTGAGCTGTGGGCCACCCACCTTCCGGCGAATCCGGGCGATTGGACGGCGTGGGTCGCGGGTGTGAAGGACGGACGCGTCTACGCCTCGCGCAGCGGCAACGGCGCGAGCGTGTCGGCGAAGCTCTACTGCCTCGACGCGGCGACGGGCAGCGTGTTGTGGACCAGCGTCGAGAACCAGAACGGCGGCGCGTACGACGGCGTCGTCTTCGCACCGAATGGAGACCCGGTCGTCGCAGCCTTCACGCGCATCTGGCGCTTCGACGCCCTGACCGGCGCCACGGTGTGGAGCACGCCGCGAGTCGGCTCGGTCAGTGGCGACTGTGGCGGTGCAATTCACTCCGGAGCGATCTATGTCGCCGACGCCGTGGTCGGTGGCCACGCGATCAAACGCTTCGACCTCGCGACGGGGGCGTTCCAGTATCAGGGGCCGACGCTGGCGGGCTTCACCATCCAGACGACGCCGATGGTCGCGCCCAGCGGCGACATCTACCTCGCGCGCGTGCAGAACAACCTGGCCGTCGACTTCTTCTACGCGCTACGCGACACGGGAACGGCGATCGTCAACCTGTGGAATCGGCCGGCGGGATACTGCTACGCGAGCGAGTTCGGCGTCGGGCCGGACGGCAGCGTCTACATGCTGAACCAGGTCGACGCGATCGACCGCCTCGACCCGACGACGGGAGCCACGCTGAACACGAGCGGCCCGTTGCTCCACGATTTCCCGTGGGCGCCGCGCATCGGCGTCGACGCGCTCGGCCGCGTGTTCGTGTCGAACGGCTGCTTCACGAACGGGCGCTTCTTCGTCTTCAACGCGGACCTGACGCCACGCTTTGAAGTAGCGGTCCCGAACGTGAACATCGGCGCGCCGGCGATCGGTCGTGATGGAACGCTGATCGTCGCGGGCATCGGCACGAACGTCACCGCGTACCGGACGTCACCCGCGTTCCAGAGCGCGTTCTGCTTCGGCGACGGATCCGGCGCGGCCTGTCCGTGCGGGAACATCGGCGCAGCGGGCAACGGCTGCGCGAGCTCGGTGAACTCCGCGGGCGCAAGGCTCAGCGCGAGCGGCGCGGCGAGCCTCGTGAACGACACGCTCCTGCTGCAGGGTTCCGGCATGCCGAATGCGTCGGCCCTCTACTTCCAAGGCACGTCGCAGGCGTCATCGGTCTTCGGTGACGGCCTGCGTTGCGCGGGCGGCACCGTCGTGCGACTCGGGACGAAGACGAACGTGGCCGGCGCATCGCTCTATCCCGCGGCGGGCGATCTGTCCGTGTCCGTGCGCGGACTCGTGCCGAGCGCGGGATCCGTGCGCACCTATCAGGTTTGGTATCGCAACGCCGCGACCTTCTGCACGGCGAGCACGTTCAACTTGTCGAATGGCCTCGCGATCACCTGGCAGATCTGAACGCAATCGATCCGTGCGTTCGGGCCCACGGACGTCGGATCGAAGGCCGCGACGAGCGCGTGTCGGCCTAGACTCAGCGCTCACATGAAAGTGATCCTCCTCGGAGCGACCGGCATGGTCGGGCAAGGCGTGCTCCGCGAAGCTCTCGCCGACGCACGCGTCGAACAGGTGCTCACGCTCGGCCGGACGGCGACGGCTCAAGCGCATCCCAAGCTACGCGAGCTCGTACACGCCGACCTGTTCGACCTCACAGTCGTCGAGTCCAGACTCTCCGGGTTCGACGCCTGCATCTACTGCCTCGGCGTCACATCCGCGGGAATGAGCGAAGCGGCCTACACGCGCGTCACGCACGAACTGACGGTGGCCGTCGCGCGAACGCTCGTGAAAGTGAATCCCGCGATGACCTTCTGTTTCGTCTCCGGCGCGGGCGCGGACAGCAGCGAACAGGGCCGCATCATGTGGGCACGCGTGAAGGGTAAGGCAGAAAACGCGCTTCGTGCGCTGCCCTTCAAGTCGGTCTTCGTCTTCCGACCCGGACTCATCCTGCCGATGGACGGCATTACATCGCGCACCAAGTCGTACCGGATCCTCTATGCGCTGATGACGCCGTTTTTCCCGCTGCTCCGAAGGATGCCGCAGCGCGTCACGACAACACGTCGCTTGGGTCGCGCCATGATCGAGGTGGCCGTCGCTGGAGCGCCGAAGTTCGTGCTCGAGCGCGCGGACCTGAACGAGTTGGCCGGCGCGGACCGTTAGAGACCCTGTCCGCATTCATCGGTCGCTTCGGCTGGAGCCACGAAGCGCTGTGAATCCGCTCCTTCACGAGCGCGCTCGTCGTCGCTACCCCAAGTTCTTGGCCGCGAACTCCCAGTTCAGGAACTTCTCGACGACGCCCTGCACGTAGTCGGCCCGCTTGTTCTGGTGATCGAGGTAGTACGCGTGCTCCCACACGTCGATCACGAGCAACGGCTT
>JAYTBY010000528.1:0-3391 GCA_043736755.1 Planctomycetota bacterium
AGCGCTTCCTTCGTCTTCGCGAGGACCAGCACGCCGCTCGTTTCGCGGTCGAGGCGGTGCACGACGCCCGGTCGACGCCCCTCTTCCTCGCTCGAGGGGAACGGCCCGTGGGTGCGCTCGGTGATCTCGGCGGCGCCGGGCTCCCCCGCCTCTTGGTTCTTGTGGGTCAGGAGTCCGGCCGGTTTGTCGACGACGACGATGTGCTCGTCGGAGTGGATCACGCGCAGCTGCGCGGCGCACTCAGGATCGACGGCGGCGGCCGCTTCGAGGTCCACGTCGACCGGCCCGCCCTCGAGGACGAGGAGGCCCGGTTTCGTCACTATTTCGCCGCGAAAACTGACCCTGCCGCCCTGGATCAGGTTCTGGAGACGGGTACGGGACATATCCCCGACGAGTTCGAGCAGGGCGAGGTCGAAGCGACGCCCGCGGGCGGTCTCGGGGATTTCGACGTGGAGGTTCTGGAGCTTCATCGGGGGCCTCGAAAGCCTGGCATTCTAGCGTTCGGCGTGGAGCCGGCGCGCAGGAGTCCGTATTCCTGTCCGTATGACGATCCCCCGCCCGTCCGTCCTGCTCGTCGACGACGAGCCGCGCATGCTCGAAGTCATCGGCGCCGTTCTCGAGCGCAGCGGCTTCGAACTGACCCTGGCCAGCACGCCCGCGTCGGCCGTCGAACTGCTCCAGAGTTCGCGCTTCGACGCCGTCGTGACCGACGTCGTGTTCGACGGCTGGTCCGAGGGTGCACTGGTGCTTGGCGCCGCACGCCAGCACCAACCGGACGCGGTCGTGATCCTGATGACGGGCTATCCCGCGCTCGAGTCGGCGGTCGCGGCGGTGAAGCAAGGCGCCAGCGACTACTTGCAGAAGCCGGTCGACCCGGTCGTGCTCGCGGCTTTCTTGCACCGTGCACTGCGCGAGCGCGAGATGTCGAGCCCCACGCTCGCGTTCAAAGACCTCGTCGACATCATGACCTCGATGGTCGCGCACACGATCGAACGCGTGGATCCCTACACCGCCGGTCACGGATCGCGCACGCGCAAGTATTGCCGACTCATGGCGCAGCGCACGGGCCTCGACCAGTCGACGCGCGAGCGACTCGAACTCGCGGGGATCGCTCACGACTACGGCAAGATCTACCTGGACGACCTCACGTTCCTGACGAAGAAGGGACCGCTCACGCCGGAGGAATACGCGGCCGTGCAGAAGCACCCCGAGCTCGGCGCGAAGAAGCTCGGGCACCATCCGCAGATGCGGGAGGTGTGTCGCTACGTCGGCGAGCACCATGAGAAGTGGGATGGGACCGGCTATCCGAAAAAAATCGCGGGCGAGGACATCTCTCTCGCCGGACGGATCCTCGGGGTCGTCGAGGTCTTCGACTCGCTGGCCACCAAGCGCAGCTACAAGGACGGATGGGAGCTCACCAAGGTCGTCGAGTTCTTACGCGGCGAACGTGGCAAGCACTTCGATCCGGTGGTGGTCGACGAGTTCCTCGTGCTCCTCGAAGCGCACGGCGAGGATTGGTTGAAGGCGCCGCAGAAGGATCGCGAGGCCGCCGGTGCGGCGGTGGCGACATGAGTCGTGTCCGCGACGCTCAGCCGAACTAGGAACGACCGTGCAGATCGCGCAGCTTCTCGGAATCCTCGGTGTTTTCGCGCAAACCGCGCCGAACGTGCCGACAACTGTCGGCGCGCAGTCGCCGCCGCTCGCTCCGCCCGGACTCGTCGCCATCCCGGGCGGAACGACGCGCGTCGGAATCGCGATGCCCGCGCTCGAGCGGATGCTCGCCGAGGAGCCCGCGACGCGCATCTATGCTGGCGCGCTGGTCGGCAGCACGCCGGCGCACGACGTCGACGTCGAGCCGTTCTGGTTGCAGCCGACTGAGGTCACGTGCGAGCAGTACGCGGCGTACTTGTTGGACACCGGCGCGCGCGCTCCAGAACCGTGGTGCGAGTCCGCGATCCGTGCCGCGAGCGAGGATCACTCGCGGCGTGAGGCGGCGAGCATCGAGGAGTCGACGCGGAACGCGCTGACTCCACCCGAGATCGAAGCGTTCGACGCACACGCCTGGTGGCTCGCGCACGGAGCGAGCGCCGCGTTCGAGCTCTCACCTGCGGATCGTGCGCGGCCGGTCGTGTCCGTGTCGTGGGACGAAGCGCTCGCGTACTCGCGTTGGGCCGGATTGCGTCTCGCGACCGAGGCCGAGCACGCTCGCGCTACACGCGGCGATTCCGAACGCACGTGGGCCTGGGGCGAGGACACGCGCGCAGAACGTTTCGCCGCGACGTCCGAGGTCGCGAACGATGGTGCGCCGCGTCCCGTCGCGAGTTTCCCCGAAGGCGGCGGCAAGTTCGGCGTGTTCGACCTTGCGGGCAACGCGTGGGAGTGGACGAGGGATGCCTACGTGGCCTTCCCCGGCTACGCGCCGCGCGAGTGGTCGTACGGATTCGGATCCGGCCGCGCGCGCGTGACGGGCATCGCCGCGTTCGATTCCGAGCAACGTGTCGCCGTCGGCGGTTCGTTCCAAATGCCGCTCACCTTGTGCCGTTCCGGAATTCGACGCGGACTCATCCGGGAGCAGCGCGCGGCCGCGATTGGATTTCGCTGCGCAGCCAGCGCTCGTCCGGGGGCAGACGTCGCGCGCCACATGAACGAGGGTGAACTCGCGCTCGGAAACCGCGCGAAAGGATCGGCTCCACTCGCGCGCGCCGACGGGAGCCGCACTCTGCTCCTCGACGGTTGGCGCACGATTCCGAGCGAGGCCGGCGGCGGTTGGATGCCACCCCCGGGATACGCCGTCATCGCAGGCTATGAGTGCGTCGCATTCGCGCCGGTCGAGGTCGTGCCCGTCCGCGATCCGCAGACTCTCGACCGCGACAGCCTCGAGATCGCGCCGATCGGGATCGGGTACTTGCACACGACGATCGCGCTCGCGGAACCGGAACTCGGGCCGGGAACGTACCTCGTCGCGTGGCGACCGAAGGGCTTGCGCAAGATGGGCGGCGAAGGCGCGCGACCGACGGGAGCACCGCTCGAGGAAGTGCTGCGCCTCGACATCGAGCGCGGTCACGCGATCCTCTATCACCTGGACGGGAAGCCGCTCGCGGCGATCCCAGCGACGATTCTGTGGTCGGTCGAGCGCGACGGGCGCGCGGCATTCGTCGAAGCGGTCGCGACGGGCGACGTCGAAACGAACCGCCGACGCGTACGTTTCGAGGCCTACGCGCCGAGCGCGACGAGTAAGCGCGGGCCGGTATTGACGATCGAGGTCGTGGCTCTGGATCCAGGCGTCAGCGTCGAGTGGCGGTGAAGCGACCGACGGGGATGGCCCCACGCTCGAGCGTTCTAAGTGTCGACCCGCGGCCTCGCGTTTCGAATTGCCGCGCGCACGACTTGC
>JAYTBY010000529.1:0-3388 GCA_043736755.1 Planctomycetota bacterium
GACGGCGCGTGCTTGGGACACGGTCTACCGCGTGCTCCAACATCCGCGCTGCTTGAACTGCCATCCGGTCGGCGACATCCCGCTGCAAGGCGACGACCATCGACCGCACGCGCAGAACGTGCGCAGTGGCCCCGACGGCAAGGGCGTCTTCGCGATGCAGTGCGCCGCGTGTCACGGCAACGAGAACTTCCCCGGAGCGCACATGCCGCCCGGTGCTCCGAACTGGCACTTGCCGCGGCGCGACATGCCGCTCGTCTTCGAGGGGAAGAGCGCCGGCGAACTGTGCCGTCAGATGAAGGATCGCGCGCGGAACGGCGACAAGTCTCCCGAGCAGTTGCTCGAGCACGTCGCGCACGATCCGCTCGTGCTGTGGGGTTGGGCGCCGGGCGACGGTCGCGCGCCGGTTTCGACGCCTCACGCGGAGTTCGTCGCCGCGATGCGCACGTGGATCGAGCGCGGCTGCGGTTGTCCCGAGTGACACGCCGGTAGATCACGTTGCGCGTCGGTTATCACGCGGACTACTGGATCCCGCTCCCCGAGCGGCATCCGTTCCCGATGGGGAAGTATCCGGCGCTCCACGCGATCCTGCTCGCGGAGGGTTTGATCACGCCGCGCGACGTCGTCGCTCCGGACGAAGTGTCGCGCGACGATCTCCTGCTCGTTCACACGGCGGAGTACGTCGAGCAGGTGTTCACCGGTGCGCTGACGTCCGACACGGCGAAGCGCCTCGGATTCCCGTGGAGTCCGACGCTCTTGCGGCGCGCTCGACTCGCGGTGCAAGGGACGATCGATGCCTCGCGGCGCGCGCTCGAGGACGGCATCTCAGCGAACCTCGCCGGCGGCACACACCACGCCTTCGCGGATCGCGGCGAGGGCTACTGCACGTTCCACGACGTCGCGGTTGCGATCCGCGTGTTGCAGCGCGAAGGTCGGATCCAACGCGCGCTCGTCGTCGATCTCGACGTGCACCAGGGGAACGGTACGGCGTCGATCTTCGAGCGCGACGCATCGGTGTTCACGTTCTCGATGCACGGCGAGCGCAACTTCCCGCTGCGCAAGGAGCGGTCGAGCCTCGATGTCGCGCTCGTCGACGGGCTCGACGACGCGGGCTATCTCGCACAGCTCGAGCAACACTTGCCCGGTTGCTTCGACGCGGCGCGTCCCGATCTCGTCCTCTACCTCGCCGGAGTCGACGTCGCGGCCGGAGATCGGTTCGGTCGGCTCGCGCTGACGAAGGCGGGGATCGGCGAGCGTGACCGGCACGTTCTCGAATCGTGTCGCACGCGTCGCGTGCCGGTGTGCATCGTGCTCGCCGGTGGCTACGCGAAGACGGCCGAGATCACCGCGGATCTCCACGCCGAAGTGCATCGTGTGGCAGACTCGATGTGACCTTGGACTCGGGGCTGATGTCCCGACACCGAGCTCCGCTGGCGAACACCCGGCCGTCGCGCGATGGCGCGGCGAGCAACGAAACCCACGCGTTTCCGGCGAGAAAGTGCTCGTCTTCGCCTTCGTCGTGGTGGCGCCGCGCGTGTTGTTCCCGTGGGCTTGGCTGCTCGAGAACCAACGACATTCGCCGTTGTTGAGCTACGCACCCGTGCCGTGGGTCGTCGGTTGTGCCGTGGTTTGGCTGCTGCTTTTCGACGGCGCGTGGGTTGGCGGCGGCATTCCTCACCGGGTCGTCCGCGTTGGCGTTGTCGATCGCGGGCGTGCTGACGCTGCTCTTCGTGATGGCGAGCTTCCTCTTCATTCCGTTCGCGGCGTTCGCCGTGTTCCCGTGCGTCGCGATGTGGGTGCTCGCTCGCCCGACGCGGACGCTCTGGCGCGCCGCGTCGGGCGGAACGCGACCGATCGCGAGTTGGGGCGCTCTGCTGTGCGGGTCCGTGCTACCGATCGTCGTGTGCGGCGTGTCGCACGCGCGGATCCTCTCGCGCGGGGACGAGTATCTCGTGGCGCTCCAGTCGAACGACGCCACGCGGATCGAGCATGCGGCCGAGCGTTTCCGTCCGTTCGCGCCGTGGATCGGCATCGAGAGGCGGGCCATCGGGGATCGTGAGCTCGGAACGCTGTCCATCGATTCGAGCGAGTCGAACGAGCTGAGCGCGCTCGCGTGGAAGCTCGACCGGGCTCGGTCGCCGTTTCGGCGCAACCCCTGACGTGATGCGGGCTGATCGGCCCGAACGATTTCGACGAGTTCCATTTCGCCCGCCCAACCAAGATTCGCCTCGGGTCAGGGTCGACCGAGTTCGGGCTGGTTCGCCGCTCGAAATGTGCGCCGAATCAAACTGGGCGAATGTGCGCGGAATCAAACCCGGCCCGCGCCATGCCGACTCGCGCCACCACGAATGCGGCGTGCCGCGATTGGGGGGTGCCGCCTCGATCTTCGCGTGCGTTCACCCAGCGCGCGACACCTCGGTTCGGTGTCGAGCCGAACTCACCGATCGACCAGGCAGGGGCGGCTTCGTCGACAGGTCCGACCCGACGCGCGTCTCATCCGGCCGGCACGAACGGCACGACGCGATCGCGCAGGCCCGCCGGCAATCGCTCGGCGAGCACCTTGCGGATCTCCGCCGGCCCGTAGCGCGCCGAGAAGTGCGTCACGAGGATCGCTTCGTTCTGGAAGAGATCCGCGCGTTCGCACACTTCGTCGAGGTGCACGTGGCCCTTCTCGCGCGCTTCGGCCGGCGAAACACGGTCGTCGAGGAACGTGACCTCGAGGATCAGGAGCTTCGCCGTGCGCACGACCTCCTCGCGATCGACGACGTCGATCAACGTGTCGCCGCAGAACGCGACGCGGACGTCCTCGACGAGGTCGGTGACCGCTTCGCCGCGAGCTCGCGCGGCGCGGATCTCTCCTTCGGGAAGGCCCGCGAGATCCTCGCGGAGGCGCGTGCGTCGTTCGACGAGCGCGTAGCCCTGACACGGTGCGCGGTGCAGCGATCGGAACGGTCGCGCGACGAGCCGCGGACCGATCACGTGCTCATCGCCCGGGCCTATCGCGACGAGTTCGTGTTCGAGCGTCGAGCGGTCCAGCTTGCGCCACGCGGCGAACAACTCGCCGAACGCAGCTATGTTCTCGTGACCGACGACGTAGGTCGGCGGAGGCAGGCGACGCAGCGCGCGCAACGCGCAGTGGTACGCCGCTCCGCCCATGTGATCCATGTGGCCGTGCGTGAACAGCACCGTCGGTCGCGCGATCACGTGCTCCGGGGCGCGACCGACGTCGAAGGCGACGCCGAATCCGGGTAGATCGATGCAGGTCTCGATGCCGCCGATCGACAGTCCGCGCACCTCGATCCCGAGGATGGAGAACCCGTGTGCGCGAGCCATCGCTCGGTATCGTAGCGACCATGGAAGCCGTTCTCGCGATCGAAGCGCTGCTCGAGCG
>JAYTBY010000530.1:0-3387 GCA_043736755.1 Planctomycetota bacterium
AGAGGCCGTAGGATCGATTTCTTCACGGCCTCTCAGTAGCGCAAGCGGACGTCGGTCACGGCGATCTCGCCTTCCGAGCACACGATTCCGACCGATCCACGCAATTCGCCGGGCCTGTAGGTGAGCTTCGCGACGGATTTGCCGTCGAAGAAGAACTCGGCGACCTCGTCCTTCACGTCGACGGCGATCCTCACCTCGGCGCGCTTGTCGGCTTTGATCGAGGGGAGCGGCTTCTTCGATTTGAAGCCTTTTCCGAGCTCGGCGACCATCGCGGCACCCTGGCTCGTGACTCCGACGAGCTGCAAGCCCTCGTCATTCGAGCCGAAGACGAGCATCCCGAGTCCGCCATCCGCGAGCTTCGTCGTGTCGAGCACGGCTTCGTAGCGGTAACGCGCCGGCGGCACGTCGAGGACGTACGCGAACTCCGTGTTCTCGCTGGTGATCGCGAGCACCCCATCTGCTCCGGTCCAGTCCTCGGCCGACCACGCACCGAGATCGGGCTCGATCGGGATGCTGCGCCAACGGCGGATGTCGGCGCCCGAGGCCTTGGTGATCTCGTCGAAGGTCTCGGCGAAAGCGTCGGGCAACCCGAAGAGCGCTTCCGCGTCTTGGAGGAATGCCAGAGCGACGTGCGGGAACCCGGCGTCGGCGTAGGCCTTCGCGGTCGTTGGGGCAGCATCGAGGAACTTCTTGTCCGCCGCGGCGAGCGCTTCGGCGACAGCCTTGTCGATGCGCGCGACCCGTTGATTGCAGACGTCGCGCAGATCCTTGGCGGTGAGATCCTCCGAAGCGGGAAGCGTCGCGCTGTCGTCCTCGACGCCGCGCAAGACCTCGAAAGCCCGGCGGTAGCGTGCGAGAGCCGCGTCCGGTCGTTTCTGCGCTTCGAGGACTTCACCGAGTTCGACGAGCGCCACGGGATCGTCCGCGCGGCGACGCAGTGCACGCACGAAACTTTCCTCGGCGGTCTCGAGCGACCCGTCCTGGCGCTGCTTGCGACCGAGCTCGATCAACTTGTCGGCCACTTCCGGCGGACCGAACTCGAGCTCGTGCAGTTCGAGGATCCAGGCTTTCCAGCGCCTCTCGAAGTCCTCGAGGGTCGCCACCCCGGGGAGCTTCGGCTTCGTGACGAAGATCTCGACGAAGCGTTCCTTGTAGTCGCTCTTCCCGGCGCCCTTGTACGAAGCCATGAACGCGCGGTAGGGCTCCTGGTACGGACGCTTCGACTGCTCGTCCTCGTAGTTGTGCAGGAAATACACGACGCCCCAGCCGAACGGATAGAACTCGCCCGGGTACGAACCTTCCGTCACGTAGGAGATGGTGTCCTCGAGCGTCGGCTTGCCGATCTCGAGGAAGTACTTGAGATCGCGGAGTCGTTCGCGCGCGACGAGGTTGAATTGAACCGTGCCGTTCGGGAGCAGGCGCGCGCCCTCGAAGTACGACGCGGTGCCCTCGTTCAACCACACGGGCTCGGAGCCGCTGGGTAGCGCGATGGACGTGAATTGGTGGCTCGCTTCGTGGAAGAGGGTCTCCCACAACGAGGACAAGGGATCGCCGTGCGCGGCGCGTGGGTCGTAGGTCACGACGCGCAGCTCCGACGGCGAGAAGAACCCGCGTACGTTCGGGTCCTTGGACTTGCCTTCCCCATCCTTCTCGTACATGTCGAACTCGGGCCGCTCGCGATAGATGTTCACGGTGCAGCGCGCCGTGTCGCCACCGCGCTCCTTCACCTTGAAGAACTTGCGGTAGAAGCGGTTCATCTGCTCCATGGCGCTCGAGACCGCTTCCGCGAACTCGAGACCCATGTTCGTCTTCACGGTGTACTGGTCGCCCTTGAGCTCGTAGGCCTTGTCCCAGGTCTCGTGCTTCCGGTCTTCCTTGGCGGTCTGTTCCGGCTTGCGCTTCTTCTTCGGCTTCACCTGCACGTCGACGCCGGAGTCGAGCAGGGCTTCGACGGCTTTTTTGTCGGCGAAAATCTTGTCGAGGTCGGCCTTGGCTTTCTCGGCCGCGGGACCTGAAGTGACACGCGACAGGAGGTAGACCGCCGACACGGCGAGCTTCTTCTTCGCGAGCGCCGAGCCCGCGGTCGCGAGTGCAGTCTGGTATTCGTTCGCCACCGTCGAGCTCTTCGCCGGGACCGTGTCGAGGGCCGCTGCGCGGGCGGTGAGATCCGCGACGGCCTTCGCGGTCTCCTTCGTGGTCGGCGCACTCTTCAGGGCCAGACCCGCGTACCACAGCGCTTGGTCGTTCTTGCCCGCGGCCTGGGCCGCACGCGAGGCCGCGTCCAGGAACTCGAATGAGTCCGGGTTCGACTCCAGGGCCGACTCGGCCTTCGCGAGATCGGCATCCTGCCGTGAGATCGCGCGCGCAGGGAGCGAAACGGTCGCGACGCCACCAGCGAAAACGAGCCCGACGAGGAGCACGACGAGAGACTTGTGCATACGGGAAGACTCCGATCGAAAACCCTGCGGCGAAACGAACAACGCGGCGAAACGAACAACGCGGTGAACCGAACTACGCAGTGAACCGAACTACTTGCGGGTCATGGCCCAGGTCACGTCACCACCGATCGTGCCGGACATCGAGACGTCGAATTGCCGGCCCTCTTGCTCGGCATGAGCTTCGATGCTGACGTCGAGGCCGAGCTCGGCCTTCATCTCGTAGGTGTGCATCACACCGGTCGCGAGGTCCCACAACAGGGCCCCTTCGCCACGCAGGGTCATGGAAGCACTGCTCGAGAACTCCATGTCGAGGCCACTCCCGTTCAGCTCTTCCGCCTGCTGGAGGAGCTGATCGAGGTCGAGACTCGCCTTGCCGTCGTAGACGAACGCGATCTCTCCCACCTTCGTTCCGGCAGCGTCGCGCGCGCCTTTGTACGTGCAGGTGACCTTGAACTCCTTGAAGGCTGTCTCGAGCTGCTTGGTGAGCTCGTCGGTGATCGCTCCCATGTCCGGACCCTCTCCGGAAGCATCACCCGCGCCGGATGCGATTCCGCCGGGGAAGAACAGCGCCGCGAGATCGTCGCCCGACACGTCCCAAGTGTCGCCCTCACCGACCTTCTTGTCCGGGAGCAACGCGCGCACTTCCATGTCGGCGTCGAGGCGCTCGAGGAGTGCCTCGTCCCCCTTCGACTCGTGGAAGGACTTCTTGTACTCGGACTCTTTCGCGTCCCAGAGGAACTGGACGATCTTGCCCTCGAGATCGTTGTCGCCTTCCGGCTCTTCCACCTCGTCACCGATCTCGACCTTCAGTTCGAGCTTGTCGTAGCTACGCACGAGATCGACCGGTGCGCCGTCCTTCGTCGCGCGAAATGTCTCCGTGACGTCGATGGCGATGTTCAGAAGCAGCTGCTGCGCGGTCAGTTGCTCGATCGAGTCCCCGGGAACGGGC
>JAYTBY010000531.1:0-3387 GCA_043736755.1 Planctomycetota bacterium
TCGCGCTTCGCTCGCAACGAGTGGTAGCGCCCGGCCTGGAACGGATTGGGCAGACCGGCGAACAGCGCGGACCCATCGTGGTGGACGAGCGAACTCTTCCCGTGCACCGGGATCGGATCGCGTTCGAGCGCGCCGCCGCACGCTTCGACGAGACCTTGGTGGCCGAGACACACGCCGAGCAGCGTCATGGAATCCGGCAGCGCGCGCAGCAGTTCCGGCTGGATTCCCGCGTCACTCGGCTTGCCCGGGCCGGGCGAGAGCACGATCCCTGTGGGCTGCATCGCGAGGATCGCCGCTACGGTGATCGCATCGTTGCGGCGCACTTCCACTTCGGCGCCGAGACCGGCCATCGCTTGGTAGAGGTTCCAGGTGAACGAGTCGTAGTTGTCGAGGAGCAGGATCATCGCGAGACGACCTCCTTCGTCGTGCGGAACGAGTCCGATGCCGCGCGTGTCGCGGCTTCGAACAACGCCCCGGCTTTGTGCAGTGTTTCGCGCAGCTCCGACTCGGGGTCGGAGTCGAACACGACGCCCGCGCCGCTCTGCACGGAGAGCACTCCGTCACGCGCCACGAAGGTGCGCAGGCACAGCGCTGTGTCGAGGTTACCGGCCGCGTCCAAGTAGCCGAAGCAACCGGCGTAGGGTCCGCGCGTGTCGCGCTCGATCCCCGCGATCAGTTCCATCGCGCGCACTTTCGGCGCGCCCGACACGGTGCCGGCCGGGAACGCCGCGGCCAACGCATCGAGTGCATCACGGCCAGAAGCCAACTCGCACTCGACGCGCGAGACGAGGTGTTGCACGCGCGCGAAACGCTCGAGCTGCATGTGCTCCTTGACGCGCACGGTCCCGGTGCGCGCGACGCGACCGAGATCGTTGCGCGCGAGGTCGACGAGCATGTCGTGCTCCGCGCGCTCCTTCGGATCACCGAGCAATTCCTCGCCGAGTCGTTCGTCCGTGGCGCGATCGTCGGATCGCGGCCGCGTGCCGGCGATCGGGCGATTCTCCGCGCGTCCGTTGCGCACGGCGATCAAACGTTCGGGCGAGCTGCCCACGAGCGTCAGACCGTCGGCCTCGAAGTAGAACATGTGCGGACTCGGGTTCACGAGGCGCAACACGCGGTACAGCGTGAACGGATCGCCCGAGAAACGCTGCTCGAATCGCTGGGACAGGACGCCTTGGAAGATCTCGCCGTGCGCGATCGCTGTCTTCAGCGTTTCGACGCCGCGCCGGAACTCGGCCGGCTCGGTGCGCGTTTCGAACGGTCCGGCCAGCCCGAACTCGCCGCTGCGCCGCACGTCGCCGTGCAGGGCATCCATGGCGAGCCGAGTCGCGCGCTCCTGTGCCGCTGCATGTCCCTTGGCACCATCCGGGCACGGCACGACGAAGAACACGCGCTGCGCCGCGTGATCGAACGCGACGACGTCCTCGTAGAGATCGAAGGTCGCGTCGGGAACCTGCCACGGATCGTTCGCAGCACGCGGAACACGCGGTTCGAGGTGCGTGGCCCACTCGTACGCGAGCCAGCCGATCCAACCGCCGAGGAACGGCGGCAACTGCGGCGGATGTACGGTGTTCGTCCGTCGCGCCACGGCACGCAACGCTTCGTGAGGTGCGCCGGGTAGGCGTTCGGAACGGCCGTCGCGGGTCAGCACGTTGCCGCTGCGATCACAGCGCAGCGACGCGGTCGGATCGACGGCCAGGAACGAGTAGCGCGCGAGCCGCGCCGGTCCTTCGACCGATTCGAGCAGCGCGACGCGATGCCCGGCCGCTCGCAACGCGAGGAACGCCAGCACCGGCGTGGCGAGATCGGCCGGCCACGCCGCCCACGCGATGCGCAGGCGGTCGGCGTCGATCGGTTCGGATCGTTCGAAGGGGCGTTCCATGGGTTCACTAGGTCCTCGGGCTCGAGCGAATTGGACTCCGAAAGGGCGGTGAAAACGAGCGAGCCCCTGCACTGCAGGGGCCCGAGGTCGCGCGCTCCGTTCTGGAGAGTGGGGCGGGGTGCTATGCGGCACTCCCAAACCCCGAGGCAACCTCGGGTCGGAGCCATCGCCACCACTGCGCGCGGAAAGTCATCACGACTAGAGCCTACCCCCGGTCCGCATCGACGCAAGGCCCGAACTCGAGCAGTCCGTGCTGCCCGTCAGGTCGTACGGCTAAGCGCGCGCAAACAAGCGCTCGTGCAGCGCCTCGACCACCTCGGCCGCGCGCTCGGCGGGGATGACGAGGGAGAGGTTGTTCCGAGTTGCGCCGTAGCTCGCCATCTCGGCGCGGACGCCGAGTTCGGCGAGCGTTGCGAAGATCCGTGCCTGCACGGCGAGTCCGTCGCGCAGGGCCTCGCCGACGACGCTGACGAGGGCGAGGTCCGAAACGACGGCGACCTCCGAGAACGTGCCCAGCTCAGCGACGACGGGCCCGAGGTCCGCGCCAGCTTCCACGGTGAGCGCGACGGAGACTTCCGACGTCGCGATGACGTCGACGACGACTTCGTGACGCGCGAACGCGTTCGCGATGCGCTCGAGAAATCCGTACTGGAACATCATCTCGCTGGCCACGACGTTCACGGCCGAGATGCGCTGCTTCGTCGCGATCGACTTCACGCCGCGTTCGTCGGATCCGAGCGTCGCGACCACACGCGTGCCGGGTTCGTCGGGCATCCATGTGTTCAACACGCGGATGGGAATGCCGGCGCGGACCGCGGGGGCCATCGTCGCGGGATGGAGGACTTTCGCGCCGAAGAAGGCCAACTCGGCTGCTTCAGCGAAGGACAGTACGGGAACAGGTCGCGCGGACTTGACTTGGCGAGGATCTGCGGTGAGCACGCCGCTCACGTCGGTCCAGATCTGGATCTCCTCGACGCCGAGTGCCGCGCCGAAGATCGCGGCCGAGTAGTCGCTGCCACCGCGACCGAGCGTCGTGATCGCACCGTTGGGTTCGCGTCCGAGGAAGCCCGTCGCCACCGGAATGCCCGCGCGATCCGCGGCCGACTTGGCGATGCGCGCATCCGCGGTGGGCAGCGGCCGCGCGCGTCCGAAGTGTGCGTCGGTCTCGAGGCCCGCGTCCCAGGCGTCGATCGGGTACGCAGGGAGACCAAGGGCCTCGAGATGGGCCGCGACGATGCGCGCGCTCATCCGTTCCCCCAGGCTGGCGAGTCGATCCGTGGTGCGCGGGGATCGCTCACCCAAGAGCGCGATTCCGCGCGCGAGACTTTCGAGTTCGTCGAGCCAGGGCGCGCACGTGTTGGTCGGCAGAGCGAGATCGCCGAGAATCTTCCGGTGGATCGCTGCGATCTCGCGCACATGCTCGGCGACGTCCCCACCCGCGAGCGCGGCCTCGCCCAGCGCGAGCAGACGGTTCGTGATGCCGCCCACGGCCGAAACGACCACGA
>JAYTBY010000532.1:0-3386 GCA_043736755.1 Planctomycetota bacterium
GTCGAAGCCGATGAGCACTGCTTCTCGATCATCAAGGCAGCATCCGCCAAACAAAGGCGATGCGACGAGGACGGCCTTGTCAGGCACCCGGACGCTTACGAGAAACAGGTCATTCCCGCGCTCCGACAGTCCTCACTGCTCGCGCTTACGCGCTTCGACTGCCTTCGCCAACTCCTCGACCGCCCGCATCTTCGACAGCGCGGTCCGGACACGCTCGCCGAGCCGCGATTCCTCCTGCGCCGCCTCGGCGAGCTTCTCGTTGGCGCGCGCCAACACGCCGGCCGCACCTTCGAGGTCGGCACGCGCGATCAACTGCTGCGCCCACTGATCGTGCGCGCGGATCCGGTCGAGCGGATCGTCGGCCGAGTCCGCGACGCGCGTCCACGTCCGGATCGCGTCCTCAGAGCGCCCCATGTCGGCCAGGACGCGCGCGGTCCACAGCGAAGCATCGTCGCGCTGTCCGGGCGCGGTCGATGCATCCGCGATGACGGCCTCGTAGGCCGAGAGCGCTTGCGGCAAGCGCTTCGCGCGTCGTTCGAGATGACCGAGCTCGAGCGCGCCGCGCACACGCCAGGGCGTGTTGGCGCCGCGCTCGCGCGCCACGCCGTACTCGGCCCGCGCGGACTCGATGTCGCCGGACTGTCGCAACAGATCCGCGCGGCGAAACGCGGCTTCAGCGCAAGCCGCGGCATCACCGCCGAAGTGCTCACGCACGGCCCCGTACGCATCCGCCGCACGCACGCGAGCGTCCTTGCGCGCGGGCTCCTCGGCGCTGCGCAGTCCACGCCGCAGATCGTCGGCGAAGTCGAGTTGAGCGCGTGCCGACTCGAGCTTCGGTACGGACGACACAGCGTCCTTCGGCACGGACCTCACCGCGTCGCACATGAGCGGAGGCGGTGCGAGCGCGGTGACGGACGGAACGGAACCCGACGCGAGGGACAGGACACAGATGAACTCGAACCACATGGGATTAGCCTCCGGGGCGAACTTGCGCCCCGTCCTCGGACCACGAGCCCAATCGCGTCCGAGCGCACAGCGCGCCACCGACGGATCGGGGTTCCATCGAGACACCGTCGATCGACGGCCAGTCGAGATCGGCGTCCATCGCGAAGCGCTGGATCAGCGCGCGCGTCAAGCGGCGTCGAGCTCGATAAATGCGGTGTTTCGAGGCTGCGACGCTGGGCCCCTCGCACACGGCATCGGCTTGCACCTCGGACGCGCAGACCTTGCCTCGCACCAGGAGACCTCGATCGTCCGGATCCAGCGACGTGATCGCCGCATCCAAGTGTTCGATCGCGGCGCGGCGCTCGACGGGAATTCCGGACAGCACGATCCACGCGTCGTCCGTCGTTTCGCCGGGCACTTCCTCACGCCCTTCGATCCCGAGCAGGAACTCGTCGTCGGCCTCCGCACGCGGTAAGCGACGTTCGCGACGACGACGATCGCGCAGGACGTTCAGCGCGATCCGCAGGATCCAGGTGCGCAACCGCGTCGGATCGGCGAGGTTCAGGCGGAATCGCGCCGCGCGGATCAGCGTTTCCTGCGCCGTGTCCTCGATCTCGGCGTCGTCACGCAAGAATCGCCGCAAGTAGCCGACGACCAGGGGTCGCAGTTCAGAGAGTCCGTTCCAGCTCGTCGCAATCGTCTCGGGTTCGTGCACGTCTTGTTCCTCGTGGTTGTCGAGGAGGAGACGTGCGCACGTGCTTCAACACCGATTCCACGGCGCGCGCAGCACGCGACGCGAGGATGTCCTCGGAAGACGGATCGGTGGATCGACGTCGACGGCTGGGCGCGTGGTTCGCCCAGGGCCTGATGCCGTGCGCGTAGAGCAACGAGAACGCCACCGATTCGCCGTTCCCCCGGGCGACGGGAATTGCGCCGGACAGGCCGATCCGTCGGCCTACCCGCGCGGTTCGATCAGGCGCGGACGAACTCGCCCACGATCATCGACCGTGCCAGCTCTTCCGCGCGCGCCCTCCCGGCCCACTGCGCCACGAGGTCCAGCGCGAACTCCATCGCAGTCCCCGCGCCTGGGCTCGTCGTCACACCTCCATCGCGGACCACCGCGCGGTCGAGGACCACACGAACGCCGACGAGCGAACCGCGAACCGATGGATACGCCGTCGCAGCTCGACCGGCCAGGATCCCCGCCGCGTGTAGAACCATCGGCGCGGCGCAGATCGCGGCCACTGGACGCTCACTCGCCGCAAAGCTCCGCACCGCGTCGAGAACACGCGCATCCGCCGCGAGATTGCGCGTGCCCGGTTGACCGCCCGGCAGCACGAGAGCGTCGAACTCTCCCACGTCGATCGACGACCAATCCGCATCGGCCAGCACCGTGACGCCGTGCGCGCCGCGCACGGGACCGGGCAGCAGTGACGCAACGGTCACCGTGAGCTCGGCACGACGCAGGACATCGACGATGGTCGCGAACTCGATCTCCTCGAAGCCTTCGGCGAGGGGCACGAGCACGCGTTGGACAGCCATGCACGAATCGTCACTGGGCTTGGGACAGGACGCAAGGTCAGGGCCTGGCGCCCGGGCAGAGACGACGGGCGTCCGGCTCCCCCTGCGCAGAGAAGCGTTCCCGAACAGGCCGGCGAGCGGTCCCTCGGGCGCCGAACGTCGTGTGCGCTGGTGCTCCACGAACCGCGCGCCTACCCTCGCTCCATGCTCACGAACTTCGCGATCGCTCTCGCGCTGACACAAACTCCGAGCACCGCGCCGGCCATCGACGTCGCGGCGATCCTCGAGCCGATTCGGGTTCGACACGATCTCCCGGGGATGGTCGCGGCGATCGTGGGTGTCGACGGCGTCGTCGCGATCGGAGCGTGCGGTGTGCGCGAACGTGGCCACGAAGCCAAGCTCGAGGTCACCGATCGCATGCATCTCGGCTCGTGCACGAAGTCGATGACGGCCACGCTCGCCGCAGTGCTCGTCGAAGCGAAGAAGCTCTCGTTCGAGACGACGGTCGGCGAGTCGTTCGCGGATTGGGGCGATGCCGTGCACGCGGATTGGAAGGCCGTCACGCTCGAACAACTGCTCACCCATCGCGCCGGCACGCCGCGCGACGTCGAGCCCAAGCTCTGGTCCCAACTCTTCGTGTCGGAAGACACTCCGCGGGCTCAGCGCGAAGCACTCGCGCGCAGCGTGTTCGGCGCAGCACCGCGGTTCGCTCCAGGCTCGAAGTTCGAGTACTCGAACGCCGGCATTGCAATCGCAGGCCTGATGATGGAGCGCGCTGCCGGCCGAGATTTCGAGGCGTTGATGACCGCGGAGCTCTTCGCGCCGCTCGGCATGACGCACGCGGGCTTCGGTCCTCCTGGAACGAAAGATGCGCTCGACGAGCCGCGTGGTCACCGCTCGAACGGTGAACCCGTCGGCCT